>CAJUGT010000056.1:0-10067 GCA_910586435.1 uncultured Acetatifactor sp.
ACGCCGCCCTTGGTATCAGGAACCTGCTTAATACAAACAACAACTTTCATTGTATTTTCACTCCTTATTTTCCTATTTTCACATTCCGCCTCTTTGTCTTGCCATAACAATTCAGACAAATCACTGAACTGTTCCATTCTGTTCCGTATTCCATCCGCTAAATTACGGTAAAGCACTCCTTTGACAATAAAACCAGCCCCAAGTCTGCCTGCATAGCCTACGGAACTTACAGTCCGAATATTATTTCAAAAGCGCGGCGCTGATAACCATCCTCTGGACTTCGCTGGTACCTTCATAAATCTCAGTAATCTTGGCATCACGCATCATGCGCTCCACATCATACTCTCTTGTATAGCCATATCCTCCATGAAGCTGTACCGCCTTGGTGGTAACTTCCATAGCAACCTCCGCAGCATAGAGCTTTGCCTGCGCTGCCTCGAAGCCATATTCCTTCTGATTTGCTTTTGCCATAGCTGCCTTATATACCAATAACTGCGCTGCCTGAACTTTTGTTGCCATATCAGCCAGCTGGAATTGTGTGTTCTGCTGAGCGGCGATGGACTTGCCAAACTGTTTTCTTTCCTTTGTATAGGCAATGGTTCTTTCCAATGCTCCTTCCGCAATTCCCAATGCCTGCGCGGCAATTCCGATACGGCCGCCATCCAGCGTATGCATGGCAATCTTGAATCCCTGACCTATTTTACCCAGCAGATTTTCCTTCGGCACTCGGCAATCCGTAAAAATCAACTCATAAGTAGAAGACCCCCTGATACCCATCTTCTTCTCCTTGGTTCCGAAGCTAAAGCCAGGAGTTCCCTTTTCCACAATAAAGGAAGAAATTTCTTTCATTTTTCTCCCTTTTTTCTCAATGATGCCTGTTACCGCAAAAATCACATAGACATCTGCTTCTTTACCATTGGTGATGAAAATCTTGGAGCCATTGATTACGTATTCATCCCCCTCCAGTACTGCTTTTGTCTGCTGGCCCTGAGCATCCGTACCTGCGCCGGGCTCGGTAAGGCCAAATGCTCCCAGTTTTTCCCCTTTTGCCAGGGGCACAAGGTATTTTTGCTTCTGCTCTTCTGTACCAAATGTCATGATGGGATCACAGCACAGAGATGTATGAGCGGACACAATTACGCCTGTGGTACCGCAGACCTTGGACAACTCTTCCACACACATTACATAAGTCAAAGGGTCACATCCCTGTCCGCCATACTCTTTCGGAACAGGAATACCCAGAAAACCATTCTTTGCCATCTTCGCAGCGGTTTCTCTGGGGAATTCTTCCGTCTCATCCACCTCTTGAGCAAGAGGCTTTACTTCTTTTTCAGCAAACTCTCTGAAAAGAGTCCGCGCCATTTCATGTTCCTTGCGCAACGTAAAATCCATGATTTACATTCCTCCGTCAATTTCTATAAAATAATATCGCATATAAATACTACCAAACCCTGGCTTCACCGTCTAAATCCCACATCTTACCTGCGGAAACACTCAGTCAAAATGAGTTCTCCACTCATTTTGACTGACAGCAACGCGCCAAACCCACTGGTTTGCGCACATCTTCACAGTTCCCTGTTATTTACTGTAATTATAGAACCCTTCCCCGGTCTTCTTGCCAAGTTTGCCCGCACGCACCATCTTCCGAAGCAGGGGATGTGGACGGTATTTGGAATCACCTGTCTCATTTTGCAGTACTTCCATAATGGCAAGAACAATATCCAGCCCTACCAAATCTCCTAATGCCAGAGGCCCCATGGGATGGGATGCGCCAAGCTTCATTGCAGTATCAATATCCTCAACACTGGCAATGCCTTCCGCATAAATTCCAATGGCTTCATTAATCATGGGAATCAAGATTCTGTTTACTACAAATCCGGGTGCTTCCTTTACTTCCACCGGAGTCTTGCCAATTTCCACCGCAATGGCCTTAATCTTCTCAACCAAATCATCAGGGGTATTTGCTCCGGCAATTACCTCCACCAGTTTCATCCTGTCCGCAGGATTAAAGAAATGCATGCCAATCATGGGCCTATCCAGTCCGGCGCCAATTTCTGTGATGGAAAGGGAAGATGTATTGGTGGCAAAAATGCACTCCGGTTTCACAATCTCCTGTAATTCCTTGAACGTTGTCTTCTTAATCTGCATATTCTCAGGCGCAACTTCAATTACCAGATCACAATCCGTACAAATATCTTTCAAACCGGTTACAATCTTTGCGGAAATCGCATCTGACTGTTCCTGTGTAAGCTTCTCCTTACCTACCAGAAATGCCAGATTCTTCAAAATCCGGGCCTTGCCCCCGTCAGCAAACTCCTGCTTAATATCACACAGGCATACTTCATATCCTTCTGTCATTGCAAATGCCTGCGCAATGCCAGCTCCCATGGTCCCGGCGCCAATAATACCTACTTTCATTGAAAACTCCTCCTTATACTATGTTTTTAGTCCTGTCTGTGGTATATACCACATATCCAACAGGGCCTTTATTTATTTTTGAACGGCTCCTTCACCTTTTCCTTATTTTTGTCAAGGAAAAAGGCCATGCCATACTTCTGATCTTCCGTCTCAAAGCAGTCTCCAAAAAGCTTTTCCTCTATGATAAGAGCTTCATCCATTTCCACATCCAGGCCTTCATTTATTGCCCTCTTGCAATTACGAACCGCAATGGGCGCGTTCTTTGCGATACCGGCAGCCATTTTCTCCGCAGCCGGGAGCAGCTCCTCCTGAGGATATACCGCATTTACGAGTCCAATTCTGTATGCTTCCTCCGCCTTGATATTGCGTGCGGTGTAAATCATCTGTTTTGCCATACCTGCGCCCACCAGCCGCGCAAGACGCTGTGTGCCGCCGAATCCGGGAGTAATTCCCAGCCCGACTTCCGGCTGCCCAAACACTGCGTTATCAGAGCAAATCCTGATGTCACAGCTCATAGAAAGTTCGCAGCCGCCTCCGAGAGCAAAACCGTTGACGGCAGCAATCACAGGAACAGGGAATTTTTCCAGCCTGCGGAACACATCATTTCCCTTTTTACCGAAAGCTTCCCCTTCTTCTTTGCTGAGGCTGCTCATCTCTCCGATGTCCGCTCCTGCCACAAAGGACTTCTGCCCTGCCCCTGTGACAATCAGACAGCGTACCGTACCCAGATCCACTTGGTCCAGAACCTTGTCAAGTTCTTCCAATACTGCGGAATTAAGAGCATTCAAGGCCTTTTCACGGCTGATTGTGATAATTGCGTATTCACCCTTTTGTTCATATACTATAAATTCCATTTTAATCTCCTATTCCAGTTGTGTCTCTGCGCTTCCGCACAGAGACTGTTTCAATAATATTTTAATCTTCTATCTTTACAATGGTGGAGCAGCCCATGCCGCCGCCGATACATAATGTGGCAAGTCCTGTCTTTGCTCCCTTGGCCTGCATTTCATGTAACAAAGTCACAAGGATACGACATCCTGACGCCCCTACGGGATGCCCCAGCGCAATAGCGCCTCCATTGGGATTCAGCTGCTTATCCACATCAATGCCCAGATCTCTTCCAACTGCTACGGACTGCGCCGCAAATGCCTCATTGGCCTCAATAATGTCAAAGTCCTCTATCTTCATTCCGGTCTTTGCCATGACTTTCTTTGTAGCGGCCACGGGACCTATACCCATTACCTCTGGACGAACACCAGCCAGAGCGCCTGCCACATATGTAGCCATGGGCTTTACTCCCAATTCTTTCGCCTTTTCCTCACTCATCACCACAATAGCGGCAGCACCGTCATTAATGCCGGAAGCATTGCCTGCGGTGACAAATCCATCAGGATTAATCGGGCGAAGCTTTGTGAGTCCCTCAATCGTAGAACCTGCGCGAGGTCCTTCATCCACCTTGAATTCGATCATTTCTTTCTTTTTCTTCACCATAACGGGAACAATTTCCGCTTCAAAGGCGCCGGATTTCTGTGCCGCTTCCGCCTTCTGCTGACTCTTCAGCGCGAACTCATCCAGCTCTTCCCTGGTAAGTCCCCATTCACGGCAAATGTTGTCTGCGGTAGTAATCATATGGTAATCATTAAACGCATCCCACAAAGCATCCTTAATCATGGTATCCACCAGGGTACCGTTATTCATCCTATAACCATAGCGTGCCTGAGGAACCGCATACGGCGCCATGGACATATTCTCCATACCACCTGCCACAACAATATCCGCATCCCCTGCCATAATCATCTGCGCCGCCTGATTGACACAATTCAAACCGGAACCGCACACTACATTCATGGTAACAGCAGGCACCTCAATAGGAAGTCCCGCTTTAATGGATGCCTGACGGGCTACATTCTGCCCCTGACCTGCCTGAATAACACAACCCATATACACCTGATCCACATCCTCGGGCTTCACACCAGCCCTGTTCAGTGCTTCTTTAATTACGATTGCCCCCAATTCAGCTGCGGGAGTGGTACTCAGGGATCCTCCCATGGTACCGATTGCAGTACGGCATGCACCTGCCAAAACAACTTTTTTTGCCATTTGTCTTACCTCCAGATTTCCTTTTCATGTGACTGCTGTTTAGGATTGTTATTTTTTTATCATTCCCATGCCTATTAGTTTATCATAGTCCCGAACGATTTGCAATGTCTTTTCCTTAAATTTTCATAAACATGATTAAAGTTTGGTCCAGTGGAAATAATAACATATTTTATCCCAGACAGATTTCCCCAAAAAACTAAAGTTGTTTTTAAAATTCGTATATTATAATTAATTATTACATATCGCAAAAAAACGGTTGATTTCTCCAAATTAAAGATGTATAATGAAATAACAAGTAAATGATTTAAAATATCACTTCGGGTCAGCAATCATACCCCTTATTACCGACACACAATAACCAGTGTGTTGCTCATCCGGTATTCTTAGAAAGAGTGCCGAGTTATTTTGAGCCAGGCGTAACATTATCGCAGAACCAAACCGTTCCAAAATGGACTATCTGGCGGATATTATGGCAAAGGAGCGGAATTTAAGCTAGGAGGAGAA
This sequence comes from uncultured Acetatifactor sp., assembly GCA_910586435.1. Lineage (GTDB taxonomy): Bacteria > Bacillota > Clostridia > Lachnospirales > Lachnospiraceae > Acetatifactor. The sequence goes on from CAJUGT010000056.1 coordinate 5,023, forward strand.
TAAGTTGAGCAGATACCTGAACAAAAAAGAACACGAAATATTAAATACCATTATGCATGCGGAGGGGCCCGTCAACGTAACAGAAATTATCAAGGCCCGGCCGGCTCTGACTACAAATATTGTCCAGCCAACCATCCGCAAACTTTTAAAACTGGGGCTGATCGAAGTTGCGGATATCGTAATTGAACGCAATATTCTATCCAGGCGTTTTCAGCCGTCGGCTGACGCACCCACCATTATACAGAAGATGTTCGTGGACGAATATCTCCAGTTCAGCAGCCTGGTTTCCAAAAGTTCATTATTCAGCGCTCTGGAAGAGGCGGATAAGAATCCTGACGCCGCCCAAAAGGAAATTGCCGAGCTTGAGCAGCTGCTGAAAGAATGCAAGCAACGGAACAAGTCCTGATGACAAAGCCATAAAACGCCTTTATCATATTATGTCGCCATACATAGATAAAGGCGCTAATCCGCACAGATATTGTTCTGCTTACAAGAGATAAGAGAGGGCATCCTATGCTTCATTATTCGTTTTCCACGATATTCATGGCATTTATGTCCAGCAGCGTTATCATTATTATAATGTATTTATTTTTTCTAAACGGCAATACATTGTCTTTTATAGGAAAGAAGCTGTTCACATTTTTTATAGGGCTTGTCCTTCTCAGGCTTCTGCTTCCTTATGAATTTCCGTTTACAAAGACCATTCCTTTGCCGGACGCATTATCAAGAATTATTTCCGCAATCAGACATCCCTGGTTTGCGTTTGGAAATATCAAATGCTCCCTTTGGAGTGTATTTCAAATTATCTGGATGGCAGGAATCGTTTTCCATTTGTTCCGCTGTTTCAGAGGTCATCGTCAGACCAGGCTCTACCTTCTGAAGTACGGAAGGGACTGTACAAAGGCCCCGGAATACAAGGCTTTATTGGACGACATTTGCCGCCGATACCACAAGCCCAATCCTTTTCGGATCTTAAAGTTGGCGAATCAAAATATACCTGTAATATTTTATTCCAGACAACCCTACATAATACTGCCGGAGACAATGGATTTTTCACCGGATGATTTATACTTTGTCCTCCACCATGAAGTACTGCATTATTTTCATCATCATTTTATTATACAAGGTTTTTTTGGTCTTATATCCATAGTATACTGGTGGCTGCCGGTACGCTGCCTGTTTCAAAAGCAATTTGACCTGTTGTTGGAAATTTGTGTGGATGCCTCCATTACCCGCGGAGAACCACGGGTCACGGAAAATTATATGGAATGCCTTCTCAATATTAAAAAATTTGATTTCAATCATTCCTCTTTGAGAGACAATGTGCTTGAGAAAAATTCCGTCTTCCATTTACAGATAGAAAATTATACCTTAAAGAAACGGTTTCAATTAATGATGGCAGAATCCAACAGATGGCGCACTGCTCTGATAAGAATCCTGACCGCCACGTTTGTTGTGATTATTTATCTTCTGTCTCATTTATATGTCTTGGAGTCCAGTCATACCCCTTTGACAATTACGCAGGAAACAAACTCCTTTACACCGGAAAACACATATTTTATCCAGACGGAGGACTCCTGTTATGAAGTGTATTTTTATAATATCTTCATTGAAACCATTACAGACTACGCTTATTATCCCAATGGGATAAAAATATATAATAAGAAGGGAGAATTCATCAATGAAACGTAATTCAATTCCTTGGCTGAAAAAAGGCCTCATCCTCACCGCTGTTGCTCTGACATGGGCAACATGTTCACTGCCTGCCACTGTTGCCTGCGACGCTCAGGCACAGGCAGCCGCTTCCGAAGACGCCATTGCGCCACATGCGGATATTCTTGAATGGAGAGTTAAAATTGAGAACGGCAAGCTGTATAAGCGTCTCTATAACACCTCCACCATGGAATGGGTAGGCGATTGGATTTATGTCTGCGATTATCCTGGATGATAATTGATATGTAAGCTCTCAGAAAAGGGCCGGGAAACTGTCTTACAGATTCCCGGTCCTTTTCGGCGCTTCTGCCTCCTTTGGAAAAACTAAATTTATTTTTTTGTATGAAACTTTTGAAAATCAGGAAGCGTCTAATGAGTACAAAAGAAAAAAAGGAGGCGCTTAAAATGATATTAGCAAAGTCAAAATATTCAAATATGGCTTTGGGTAGCCAAATAAAAAATAAAAGGGAGGGGACGGAAATAAAGAGTGTACAGAACCGAAAAGAAGAACTGGTGCGAAACCTGATACTGGAAAACTATCAGAATTATTATAAATTGGCATATGGTTATGTACATCACGAAGCAGATGCCATGGATATTGTTCAGGAAGGCGCATATAAGGCCATGTTGAAGGCAAACAGCCTGCGTGAGGAAAGCTTTGCCGGAACATGGATCTACCGGATTATGATAAACGCGGCAAAGGATTACCTCAAAAAATACACCCGCACCTACGAAGAGCTGGATGAAAGCTGTGGCTCTACGGAGACGGATTCCTCAGATTTTGAACTGCGGGCTGCTGTGGATAAACTTCCCATGCACGAGAGAACGCTGATTATATTACGCTTTTATGAAGACAAACCGTTAAGTGAAATTGCGGAAATTCTTCAGGAAAATGTGAATACGGTCAAAAGCAGGCTCTACAGAACCCTGGAAAAACTACGCAAAGAACTTTCTTAACCCCAAAACATGCCTGCTCCCAACAGAAACCGGACACACAGGATATAAACCACTTCATCAATCCATGAGATAAAAACTGAAAAAATCAAAGCCAGTACACATCAAAGCGAATGCGTACTTGCAAAACAAAAAGAAAGGCGGTTTAACTATGGAAAACCTTGAAAAAAGATTGTCAGCAGAAGGCACCAGATATCAGAATATCTCAGCGCCAAAGGCGCTGGAAGGAAAATTGGAGGAAGCTTTCAGAAAAGCAAACAGGGCCCGCAAATTCCGTATCCCAACGGCTGTGGCTGCTGCCGCTCTCCTCTTAGTCATCATGCCCAATACAGGGGCGGGTATGGCTCATGCCATGGGAAGCATACCTGTTGTGGGCAGATTGTTCCAAGCAGTTACCTTCAGAGATTACCAGTATGAAAGCGAGCGCTTTAACGCCAATGTGGAGGTTCCCCAGATTGTGATAAATGATACGGAACCCACGGCCGACACCCCAGAGTCAGCGGAACAGCTGGGCGAAACCATCAGACAGATTAACTTTGACATCGAAAAGACCACTGAAGAGTTAGTAGCCCAGTTTGAAGCCTCGGCAGAATTGGGCGAGAGCTATAGCGACCTGGAAATCCATCATGAAATTGTAACCGATAACGACCATTACTTTGCTCTCAAGCTTTTCATTTATCAGGGCGCAGGAAGCGGTTTCCAATCCAGTAAAATTTATACCGTTGACAAATTATCAGGACAGCAGATACACCTTGGCGACCTGTTCCTGGCAGACGCGGATTACAATACTTTACTCAGCGAAAACATTCGGGAACAGATGCGCGCCATAATGGCTGCGGATGACAGCAAAGCCTATTGGGTGGACAAGGAAGATATACCGGCGCTGAACTGGCAGGGGTTGAAGGAAGACCAGAATTTCTACTTCGATGGATCCGGAAATTTAGTCATTTCCTTTGACGAGTACGAAGTAGCTCCCGGCTATATGGGCGCACAAGAATTTACGGTGAATCAGGAAGTATATGAGAACCTGATGAAGTAATTATTTCCCAGAATATTACTCAACGGCAAAATCCTAACTGTGCATAATGGTGGGCGAAAGGCTAAAAATAGCGTTTCGCCCTCGCTTTTGTACACGTACACACATGGCACGTGTGTACGGCCGTTTCCGGAAGGCTAGTGTTCCATCCGGTCAGTGACTGCCATGGAAAACGCATATAACTGTAAAAAACCCCTTCCCTTGGTTCACGGAACTTCCGTAAACACACTGGAAAGGGTTTCTTATGTGCCAATTTTTCTTCTTTACCTCAAAATGCCCATTACAACAAAATGCGCATTGTCAAATTCATAGCTGCATGTGGAAAGCGTCACTACCGTCTCCCCTTCCGCAGAAAATACTTTACTCTTGATATAAGAGGACCTTACCATCTCCGACTTCCAGGCGTTAAATTCTTCCTCGGAAGAAAATGTCAGCCTCCATACTTCACTGTCCGTAGTCGTCACAAACGCCGCAAATATCTCAATGCCATACGTCCGATCCGGTGTCACCAGCCAGATTTTGGGATGTTTGTCATAATACTCCTGTTCCGCATACATCTTCAGTTCCGCAAACATGGAACCATTGCTCATATTATGACCATGAATTACATTGTTGGCATCCTGAAAATTCCCATCATTCTCACAGTCCAGAAAAATACTGCCACATTTGTTTCCGCTTCCGTCCGCCATGCGATACAGATATTCTTCATTGGTTTCACCCTGTACAATCGGATAATTGACCGGCGTCCCGGCACTGTAAATCCAGCCGATGATATCCGGATTGAGTGCCTGCAAATCAGCAAAATCCACCTCCGGAGGCGCCGTATCAACATTATACTCCTTTCTTTCATTTCCTTCAGCTTCTGGCATTTCGGGCACGCCTGCGGGCTGACTCTCCGCAGGCGTCTCTTCCGGAAGGGAAACATATTCCCGAAACGCAATATAAGTTACCTCTCCCGCCGAATACTCCCGAACCACTAATAATATTATGACGCATGAGGCGACTATGATGATCGCCATGAATGCCATAAGGGCAATTTCATGTTTTTTAAACTTCATATACGCTCTCTTTTCCGCAATGCCTTATTTCTTTTTTTGATTCTTCATAAACATGGTTCCTGCAATGCCTGCCGTGGCAATAAATATAAGCAATATGGACAACCACAGTATTCTTCCCATAGAGTCGCCGGTTTTCGCGGGAGTGCCTGTTCTTTCCTCCGGCTGATTTCCGGCAGCTTCATCCTCATCGTCTGAATCATCCCCGTCATCCGAACTGTTTTCGTCACCAGGTTTGTTGCCATCGTCTGGTTTGTTGTCATCGCCTGGTTTGTTGCCATCGTCTG
>CAJUGT010000056.1:10167-23199 GCA_910586435.1 uncultured Acetatifactor sp.
GTTTGTTGCCATCGTCTGGTTTGTTGTCATCACCGGGTTTGTTGCCATCGTCTGGCTTATTGTCATCGCCGGGTTTGTTGCCATCGTCTGGCTTATTGTCATCACCGGGTTTGTTGCCATCATCTGGCTTAGGCAGTTCGGAAGATGCTTTGTACCAGCCGATAGTAAATGGTGAAGCGCTCTTGATAATCATCTCCAATCCAGCGTCGGTCTTGGTAACTGTTTCTTCCACCACATCACCCACTTCCAAGCCGTTGCAGCTCATGGTAATCATATGGCTGACAATAAAATCATACTCTATTCTGTTTGTTCCCTCTGGATATGGCAGCACTACTTTTACGCCCTCCTTTGGGAAATTATCAGCCGTAGCATCCACAAAGCTCTTACCGCCATCCAGACTGATTTTGACCGCAAGTTCCCGGACAATTGTATTGCTTGCCGGAATCATCTTGTTTAAGCCGCTTTGCGCTCTTGCTATCAGGTCCTTCTTCAGATAGCCAATCAGTTTTTCCACCGTATCGCATCCTGTCTTCTGTTTTATTTCCTGGGACGGTTCCGGCACTTCGCTCTTTACCTCAGCCATAGTTACTTTTTCTTCCCGTGGGGTAGCAAATTTTATATCCGCCGTGGGCAGCCCCATGGCCAGTACAGTGTCCCGATTGTCCTCACCCAGATAGAAACCAATATGCGGCGGCTGATTGTATGACGTATTCTGATTCGCAACTGCGTTACGGTATACAGGATCATGCATCAGCGTGTAAATCATATAATCCGTTTCTTCGGTAGTCATGTAAACGCGAAGCTCTGTATCATCCTCATTTCTCAGTACAACCTCCTCACGCCAGTCGCCAAACAAATCTGCCGTCAGGCCAGGCGTCTTCTTGGTGGAGTTGTTCGTCTTGGTTCCTTCCAATACCGTCAGCGTATCCACTGTGTTTTCTTCCCAGTTGTACTTGGTGATTGCCCAATCGTCATCCGTAGCGATACCGTCGCCAAGCTCGCTGAGCAGGTCACCGTCCCAATACATTCTCCAGTTCATTGATACAGGTATCGTATTAGAGATGATGCTGCCGTCAAAAGCATACATACCGCTTCCCGTAGACGCAGACCAGTACTCATAGCCGGGTCTCGGCGTAATATTTGCCGCAATCGCGCGCCCCACATCTTTCTTTGTAAACCAGGAACCACTGATACGGACGCCGGTACGGGCATTCACTACAGCTGCGTTCATTGTGGAAAATTCTTTTTCCTCATTGGGTGTAAACACATACAGGTCATTACTATAGGGATTCATGGCCGCCAAATGGATGGTGTCTGCGTGTCCGGCAAAATCCTGTCCGTTTTTACCGTCTTTCACCCAGAGTACACTGCCGTCATGATCAATTGCCAAAGCGCCGATAATCAGTTCATCAAAGCCATCCTTATCGATATCGCCGGTGGACACATTGTGATTACCCTTACCAGCCTCGTTTTCATCCGTCTGTCTCACAAAGTTCCACTCAAGGCTCAATTTACCGTTTCTCAACGTATATGCGGCAACCGTTGTCTTTGCGTAGTATCCCCGGTTAAACAGCACTGCAGGTATCGTCTCCGTACAACCCGAATCATTTTTGTCCATGGGCAGGTACGCAATGGCAATATTGTATCTTGCAGAACGGTTTCCGCCGTCATCCGCTTTGCCCCATGCGCCAAAGTCTCCGGTAGTATTGACATAATCCACAGAGTCAATCACTTCCCCGGTCAAACCGTTAAATACCGTAACATATTCATTGGAATTGCCATTTACGTGGCCGTTGGGTTCAATGTTCGTTCCGGGAAGCACCGTTCTGTCACCTATATAGGCAACGATGGTACTCTCGTCCGCCATGTCAAACTTACCTGCCGCATTGGGCTTGTAACTTACGGAGCCATCGGAAGTCTTAATAAAGAGTTCCGCTTTACCGTCTTCATCCAAATCATAGAGCATAAACTGGTTGAAATGCGCGCCGGAAGGCATCTCCAGCCCAAGGTTCAGTCTCCAGAGAGGTGTTCCGTCCAGTTCATACAAGTCAAAAATCGTAGGAGAAGAAGGCGCCACAGCGTTACCGGAGTCAAACGAATTATCCGGATACCACTTCACGATAAATTCATATTCACCATCCCCATCCACATCCGCGACACCCATATCATTGAGTGAGTAGGCAGATAAATCTCCATTCACGTTGGGCTGAGGATCCGGCTTCTGAACAGGAATACTCATGTAGTTCTTTGCGCTTGCCGTCGCCTGCGCGCCCTCATAGGTCTTACCGTCCTGTGTCTTAATCACAGTATAGACATCTCCTGCCTTACCTTGCGCATCCACAAAATTTGTTTTACTTGTTATAGGTGTTTCGTTTACTTTTATACCGTTGCGGTATACGTCAAAGGAAACATTTTTGTCAGTACCATACTCTGTGGCAAGCAATCTCCATGATACAAAGATACCGCCGTTCACCGCAACCGCATACACGCCGCGGTCCAGATTTTCCATGGTACGGGTATAACCGTTGTAGTTATCCGCATCTTTATAATAACTGATGCGGTAGTACACATCATAAATATACTCATCCGCCTGATCCCTTATGGCATCCGGATTCTCGTTAGGTGAAAGCTTATCTTTCACTACATCATACACACCTTCCACAGGAATCACATTGGCGCCGTAAACATAGATGCCCTCTTCCTCTGGATTGAATGCGCGAATGGGTGTCCATTCTCCCACCTTCACCTGAAAAGATTCTTCATTACTCATCTTCGCTTCCACTTCCACAGGGAATTGCTCAGGCAGTTCCTGCCCAAAGGACAGCTCTAATGAATTAGGGTTAAACACATACACCGGGAACGGGAACAGGGTGTAGGTCATAGTAAAGGAGAGTGAAAGGCCAAAATGATTCGTCAGGCCCATTTTCTCATTCTCTATCTCTGCGGTCCAAACATAGGTTCCCGGAACACCTCTTTCAAATTTCGGTTCCGACTTCCATTCTCCCACAGGTACCATTACCGTACTGTTATCGCCCAGGGTTGCTTTTACTTCTGTTGGAAATACAAATTCGTCAAACTGGCTTTCTGCCACATTCACATCCTGAGGCTGCGCCACCTTTACAATGTCAGCGGCGCTGAACCTTTCATAGTCTACTGTGACATTGTCAAAAGCTACTTCCGCCCTGCTGCACGCCGCCAGTTTACGCACAACCATAATGGAAAGTCCATTAGCCCTGTTGTCAATGGGAATTCCCGACATGGTATAGGTTTCTTTCGGATTCTCCTTTGACGTCACCGTCAAAGCCGCAGTATGGGCCAGATAATCAAACTTTAAAGTCACATGCATCCACTTGCCAATCGCGCCCACGCCGGTAGCCACAGGGTTTCCGGAAGATATTACACCGTCAAAAGTATTGTTGGTCGGGTGTCCGCCGCTTCCCTTTAAATCTTCCGTGGTATGATAGCTGACCTTTCCGTCACTTCCCACAAGCAGCGAAAAATAATTTTGCTTGTAAGCAGGCGCCACAAAAAGAAGATCCGTATGTCCGCCGTTTACCACTGCCGGCATAAAGTCAAACTCCATCACCGAGCCTTTTACGATATCCGTGGGCAGGTTCAACCTGGAGCCTCTGTTTTTGCCGCTATCTCCCTGTATCGCATACAGATAGGGATTATCCCCATCCTTTTTGATTTCAAAAGAGAATCCGCCAACGCCCGAAGTCTCATCAATATCCTTGCCCCAGACATCCCAGCCGGGATAGCCAAAAAGGAAATCTTCTTCATAATCATGGGTAGATACCCAGTCAGCCTGATAATGCATGGTATAGGTAACTTTCAGATTCCTGGGATTACGGTTGGTTCCGTTGTCCTTAAGCTGTGCCGTCCAGACGTAGATTCCTCTCACGGCCGGGTTAAACACAGGCTCACAGGTCCAGGTACTCTGATCGATTTCAATACCCGTCTTACTGCCGCCCACCAGTTTCGCCGTCACCTTCTCCGGATGGCTGTAACCCGCTTCATACTGAGATTTTGTCAGCGTAACTATGGGAAGCGCGTCAAGAGAGTCAATGTCCGTCTTTAAGAAGCCGGCCATATACTTCATAGTGTAAGTCGCTTTCACATTGTTGGGATTGCTGTATCCCTTCGGAAGAATCAAATCCGCAGTCCAGGTATAAGTACCCAGCTCTGCAAAATCAATCGTCCGATCGACTTTCCATGTGGAGCCGTTAATATCCACTTCCATCTCTTCATTGTTGCCAAGCACCACCGTCGCCTTTGCAGGATGCACAAATCCGGACATATCGGTAACTCCGGCATGTTCTTTGGTTCCCAAGGGCTTCACCGATTTCACCAGCTTACTGAAATCCTGATCCACAGTGCTTTCCTTATACGCAAGGCAGAAATTGTCTATGGCAAAATTGGGGTACTTCTTTTTGCCAGCCGTATCATCCAAAGTGGCAATGGCAAAGGTATCCACCTTGGTTGTCAGCGCGTTAAATTTGATATCCTCCACTGCCATTGTACCATCCAGATATATATCCAATGTGTGATTGATGAAATCCAGCACAAACCTGACATTCAAAGTCTGCCCCTGCTTAAGTGTCACGCCCGTCTCTTTCTTATCACCGATACCGGTTGCGGAATAGTATACCTTCGCCGCCGCATTGCCCCTTAGATCAGAGACATAAAGCGATACAATCTCCGTTTCTTCGGACCAGAGCTGTAATGCGAAATAAGCCGCTTTATCCTGTGTCTTAAGCTCCCCGGTCGAAGCAATCCAGTCCACACTGACCTCCGCGGAATCCATATTGGGCAGATCGGCAAATACTTTCTTTGCGTAAGCGCTTCCCGCGCCCACTTCCGTACCATTGCCCAAAAGATAATGGCCGCCTTTGCCATCCGGCTGAACGCTGAACTTTCCTGCCAGCAGCCCTTCCAGATTCCAGTCCGTTGTGGTCTCAAAGTCCTCAATAATCTTAACTCCTCCGGGATCAGGTGTCACCGGCTGATTTGGTAATCCCGGACGTTCAGGCGCCTGACCGCCTGCGGCCTTGGCAAGTTCTCCAAAAATGTACCACGCAACCTGGCCGCCCAGATATTCCTTATAATGGTTGTGATCCACATACCAGCTCTGCACCATCTCCAGAACTGTCTTAAAATTCGTACCCGCTGCGGCATTATACTTTGTTACATCTTCTGCCGTCAGCGTATTCATCCAATCCTGTCCCCACTGGCCAAGCTCAATTACCTTCAGGTTCAGTTCGGTGCCAATCCTTCTCAAAACATCATTTCTTGCGCCGTCGCCACGGCTGTTGGTAAACTTGCCCGTCGCAGCGTCATAGTTGGAAGCCACACGGTCGCCCACAGGCCCGTCCGGCGTCGCGGTCACAATGACAGGAATGCCTCCGCGCTGGAGAATTCCCTGCACGTAGTAGTCTTTCATCATAGTGTAATAAGCAGCGGCTTCGCCTGTGGCACTGTTGATTCCCATATTCACAGTTACGTAATCGCCGGGGCAAATGGCCAAAAGGACTGCCTCCACTCTTCCATCGTTATAGAAACTAACGGAATTTCGGCCTGCCATACCATGATTCGCAAATCCGCCAAATACTTCCGGAACACTTACCAATCCGTCAGCCGCGCAGTTGCCCCATGACTTTGCGCCCTTGTCCGTATTCTTTGCGGTAGAGTCCCCAATAGCATAGATGAAGGGCTTTGGCAACGGCTGCTTAGCCGCCATTTGTGAGATTTCAAGTGTCTTTACAGACGCCCCCGCAGGGAAGGTCAGATCCAGAACGCCGTCACAGACCGCCACATTGAAAGCAGCGCCCGTTTTTCTGATTCCCGTCGCAATGGTGGTAACAGACTCAACCACTTCGGAAGTCATGCTTTCAGCGGTTGTATCTACTTTTACCGTATAATTTCCATTGGGAACGGCAACCTTAAATCTGAATTCCTCCGTTCCTGTTACATTATCCACATTCACGGTAAGCTTATCATTCTGGTAAAAACCGTAGCCAAGCCGGGTGGTATACAAGTCTTTCGTCACTTGTGTAAAGCCCTCCGGGGCGTCTGCGGAACCAAACGCAAAGCAAAGACCGTGAATATTTACTTTTGCCCTGGACGAAAGTCCCTCTCCATTGACAGCTTTCACATATAACACTGCCGGAGACGCTCCGGGCGCCACGGTGAGTTCACCGTTTCCTGTGTTAAAAGTCACACCCTTTGGCAGGGTGGCAAGCGGCGTCACGCCGTCTTTCGCAAGCAGGGAATACGTAATTGTCCCGCCGTTTATCTCATTGCCGTCCTTATCCAAGGTTACAGCCTCATATTTATTTACCACCGCCTCACTGCCCTCAAAGGGAATCGTGATGGAGGAAGCAGATCTCTTAAATGACACCACATTGGATGATGTGGTCAGCCGAATCTCTTTCTCGGCCTGCTTGCCGTCCTTGGCCGCAACCACCATCACCGTACCAGAAGCGCCTTCTGACACTTTCAGAACTGCCTTCTGCGCCTCAGTGGATTCAATCTCCACATTGGGATAATCCTCTGCCAGCATCCATGTTACGGCGCCGGTCATCTTGATACCCTCAGTGCTCAACAGACTCGCCGCCAGTTCCATGGTGGCCGTCGCTTCCCCTGCCTCCGGCACCTTTAAGGTCTCCGCCGGAGCATTCAAAGTCAAAGAACCCACCAAGGGCTTGTAAGCCTCAAAACTGTTCAGGTACATGGGGAAAGTGCCATTAAAAGCAAAGAATTTCGCTTCGGAGCTTCCCATGTCCACATCTTCAATACTGCCCAACAATTCCCCGGCACCTCCATATACCATCAAAGAAGCCTTATTGATGCTGGGGTCCGCAGATACAATAATCCTGTACCACTCATTTGCGTTGATACCGGAAATGCTCTCCTCGCCAAACGTCAGCTGACCGGCGTTATAGGCAACTTCCCACTCCGGTCCTGGGCCTCCGTTATTGGGCGTCTTTGTATACACGCCAAAGGTCATAGCCCCCGTAAAGTTCACGGTCATATCCGCCACATACTGGCCTGTCTGCTTTGTCCACGGGTACACGGCTAACGTACTGCCGTTGCCGCCGTTGGAAGCAAATTTCAGCGCTTTCTTTCCGCCCACCTCTTCCAGTGATAACGTTCTTGCGCCGTTGGAACCATAGATAGACCAGTTATTCAGTACAATATCACCTGCTTTTTCCGTGTTGGCAGTGCCCTGATACCCTGTCAGACTGTCCCCATGTTCATCCATGCTGATGGGATATCCAGCCGGAGGCGCCAGTCTGTTGGCAGGCGCGTCTGCCGCGCCCAAAACCGCTACGGGCGTCCTGAGTACACAGGTCTTATCCTTGTAAGTGACTTCAGCCTCTACATAGCCAAACAGGTTCCCCACGCCGTCCCTTACATTAAAGTACGCCGCCTCTCCATCCGGGCTGACACCAGTGGTGCCGTTCTCAGTCCCTTCCGCCTTGGTCAGGGAGATATAACCGTCCGCCTTATCCATGCCGCCCATGGACCATTTCACGGTTACTTTATCAGTAATGTCGCCGCCCATGGTTCCTGTGGCTTTCACAGTGATGGGAAAATGCTGGGGAGCGCCTCCCTTGGCTTGGGTGATGACGCGGTTGAGCTGCACGGTAAACTCCGCTCTGGACAGAGGCTCATCGTCGGGAAGCTGCCCAAACTCATCGTCCTCTGTTACCTCCCGAACCAGGATATTGTCCAGCCCTTCCACTGCGCCGTACCTTCCCGCGCGCCAAAAGATACCGGTAACATCCCCGCCGCTCTCATATGTAACCACCAGTTTATCCGCACCCTTCAGAGGAGTGCCGTTGGCATCGGTAATGGTAAGAGTTACTAATTTCTTCACCTTATCCACATACAGCTTGTAATGATGCCACTGACCTGACGGAATTGTTACAACAGCGTCTGTAATACCGTTTACAGTATAATCATTTCCGATCTTTTCGTTTACCTTATTGACCAGGCTAATGAGATAGCCGCCTGTGGCAACTTCATTGTTGGCGGCCGTAAAGCCAGTGGTCTTCACCGCCAAATTGGATTCCTGGCTGGCTCCGGGTGCTATGGTAGCGTCAAACTCCACAATATAAGAGTCATAGTCATCAATTCCCGCAACCGTGAAATTCACATCCGCACTGCGGCTGTTTGTCTTAGTGTCTCCCGCGAAATCAAACAACAGATATTTGCCATGATCCGCATCCGTGGCGATTTTCAGATTACCAGCCGCATTCGGAGATGTGGCAATGGTGGTGTCTACCTTCTCCACATCCTCATAGTCCTGCTTATAGAGTACACCCTTTCGTTCTTCCCACTTTGCGTAAAGCGTAAAATCTACATTGCCCACGGTATCAACGGCAAAATCCCACTTCTGGGTCAGAGCCGCGTCTTTATACCAGCCCTTGAAAGCATAACCTGCTTCCGTGGGCGCCATGGCTTTTAATTTTTCACCCTTTACAACCATTGTCTCAGGATACTGCTTTCCATGGCCGTTCATCTCATAGGTCAGTGTAACCACCCTGTCCGCGGGAATTTCCCCTGCGGTACAAAAAACAGTTCTCCCCTCAATATCCGTAAACGTATAGCAATACTCCGTATTGACGATATCAGAATGTGTTTCCTTTAAAGCCCCTGCTACCAGCGACGCGTACTTGTGAGCCCCGTTGCGCTTGGTATGCAGAGTATCGCTTACAACATAATCCGCCCTCAAAGCCTCTGTGGCTCCCGCAGCGTCGGCGCCGTAATTTTCACTCAGGAAATCAAAACTCAGCTGCGCAAGATCAATATATCCCACCGTCCCCGGTGTCTTGTTCAGATCCGCTACCAAATCCTCCATTCTGGTGGTCCAGCCTGGAGTGTTTCTGTATGGCTTCAGCGATGCGTTGGGAGACACCAGAATGACTTCCACGCCTTTTGCCCTGGCATCCGTCACCATGGTTCTCAAAGCCACTGCCATATAGTTATCCAGTCCGCCGTTGTCAAAATACCCGGGCTTCTGAGAATTTGAGTCATTGTACGCGCTCTCCAGCAAGAGGATATCCCCTGTCCGGGCGCTGCCCCGTATCTGTGAAAACGCAGTTGACTCCAAACTGTTCGCCGTAGCTCCGCTGTTGGCGAGATCCACTACCTCCACATCTGTGAGATAATTCTGAAGTACCTGCCCCCATCCGGTTTTGGAGTCGCCGGTTCCGTCATTGTAATAATTGCATACAAGAGAATCGCCCAACACATAAACCTTCCGTACTCTGTCCACGACTTCGGGGGACTTGACTATCTGAATGGTAAGGTTCTGGTTGCTTGCGTTTCCGCTTCCATAATCGTCGGTTCTAACCCGCGCTACCTTATCTGTCAGCACAATGTCCTTCACAACCATGTAATTCAGCCAGGAACCCTCCTGCAAAAGATTGTTCACCAGCATCTGATCATTTACATATACATCTGTACGAACGGTGGTATTGCTTGTCACCTTAAAGTCATAGGTGCCCGCCTCGGGAAGCTGGATATTACAGCTTTCGTTTCCGTTTCCTCCCAAGTGCAGCAAATCATGCGCCACATTCGCTATGTTTGTAACATACACCGGGGCAATCTCCACCTTGGCCGCACCCGTTGTATCTACGCTGGCGGGCAAAGCGCTCACGATTTCCTGGCTTACCAGCTTTCCATTGGCATCGGCAAGGGTAATCTGATAGCCTGTGATATACGCGCTTGTAGCTTTGGAGATAATTGCGTTGGGATCAATGGCTGTAGCATTCCCTGTGGCCTCCAAAACAAGAAAACTCTTGGCATCGGCAGAAGCCGCGCCGATAATCTCCACCGTAAATTCCGCAATCCTTGTGGAATCGGTGCTGCTGGTGGCCGTAATAATGTATTCGCCTGCCGCCGCGCTGTCCGCCACGGAAAGCTTACCGTTTGTTATGGTGATGCCGGACGTACTTCCGCCATCCGCCTTTGCCTTTACAGCCCATGTGAAGGATTCACCTTCCACCCCTGTCACAGTATAAGTTTCTTCCACTGTCTGACCGGCCTTTTTGGTAATGGCAGCTGCGCCTGTGATCTCCGGAGCCGGAAGCACTTCTTCGATGAGGATGCTGTGGATAACAGACTCCCCGTCTTTCTCATGCTTTCCCCACTGTATACTGTTGAGCTTATTTACCTTAAACGTATCATCATAGGGCAGCAAAACTGTGTTTTCACCACTGGCAACTGTAATTGTATGTGACGCTTTATCAATGGTAAAGTTGACTTTCAGGGATGAATTATCAACATTCTCGGCAATGATTTCTCCATTGTCAAACATATCCACATCATTCCACTGATTTAATGCCGTATTGCCTTTCCATCCTGTCCATGCCTTCACGCTCTTAGACGCCGTCTGATACTGAACACCTGTCAGTCTTCCGCCGTCGGTCAAAAGCGCCACTGTAAGCTGTGTCTTAGGCGCTACTTTATATTCCACATCCAACACTATATTGGCCGTATCCGGAAGAGCAATACCGCTGTCTAACGCTATGGTAGTCCCTCTGTCCGCGCCTGCCATAACAACATCCAAGGCCTTATAATATATTACATTGCTGTTGGCGACTACAATGACTGTTTTTCCGACCGCGCTTTCTCCATTGGCGGTTGCCGTTGCCGTAACCTCAAAAGCGGCCGCTTTGTCATTTGTATAGAAATCCTTCGCCACAAAGACCTGGCCGTTGGCATCAATCGTGACATTCGGATCCGCCTCGGCCTCCCCCTGGGGCAGAATATTCCATGCAAGCTCATAATCGCCGCCTGACATTGCCACACCCATCTGATCCTTTACGGAGACACTAAATCCCGCTGACTGCGCAGGAGTATCCTCCTTGGACGCCGCAATAAAGCTTTGTCCGCCCTCTATGGTCACTTCCTTTGGCTGCGCCGTATAAGACGCCGCGCTTAAAGAGACGCTCTTTGACGAAGAAGACGCATTGAACGTAACACTTTCAGACGCTTCCGTCTGACCATCCGATGTCTGATACCCCTCTTTGGATATCTTAACGGTATAATCACCATATGGCAGCGCAAAAACAGCGTTACCATCGGCGTCGGTGGTTTGCTCAAGCGCGTCAATTACAACTTTGGCGCCTTCCAGACCATTGGTACCATCCGTTACGCTGACCGTGAGCAAACCTACATCCGCAGGCTTAGATACTACATTTATATCATCTAATTTCAAATACTGCGCAGGCTTGGTATTTGAAAAAAATGTTGCTCCTGCAATACCTTTTCCTGATACCAGATCGCATTCTGCCCAGGAAGAGGAAACAAGACTGCCATTTTCCGTAATAACCATGTATTTCTTGCCGTTTGCCGCATCTATAATTACCCTGACAATCCGCTCCTGCCCTTCTGTAGACGGAACTGTCACCAGTTCCTTAGCGTCCCCTTGTTTCTCAGGGTCCAACTCACTGGCAACTACAAATCCCGCGAAATTCGCGCCAGAAGTAAACTTCATATTCAGCTCCAGAAGCTCCCCTGTGGTCTTTAACGTTGAAATCTCCGGGGTCATATTTTCCGCATATTCAAAAGTAAAATATACTCCCCTGCCAACAGATACCATATCCCCATTCTGAACTTCCAGATATTTGTTATTTCCATCTGCTTTTGTTTTAAAGTATCCTTGAGGCGTTCTATTTCCCGCACAGCCCGCATGATACTGAATCAATCCTTTTAATACTGGTGTCGGCTTTGTTTCAGTCATGGCGCCTGACTGAATAATTGTCTCATCCGCAATGTAAGTGTCACTATCAAAGTTTTCACTAACATACACCGTCACACCATTTTCATCTGCCTGCGCCGCCGGGATTCCTTCCCCATTATCTATGGGCGCAGCTCCGTCTGTGGTCGCGTTCACGTCAGACGTCGGCTCATTTGAAGGCACTGTACCTTCTGATGGCACTGTTCCATCCGCGGGTACTGTACCTTCTGATGGCACTGGCCCATCCGTGGGTACTGTTCCCTCTGATGGCACTGGCCCATCCGTGGGTACTATTCCCTCCGTGGGCGCTGTTCCCTCTGATGGCGCTGTCTCATCCGTTGGCGCCGTTCCTTCTGATGGCGCTGGCCCATCCGTGGGTACTCCTTCCTCTGATGGCCCAATTCCATTTACCGAGGCGCCTTCCTCCACAGGCGTATCCGCAATATCATCGCCAGTCCCGACGTTTTCCGCTGATACCTCAGCTCCGCCAGGATTTGACGTTTCTTCAGGTGGTAAGTCAACCACCACCCCCTCTTCCGCAAAAGCTTCGATTCCTGTACCCGCCATGGGCGATATCACAAGACTCAAACACAGCGTCAGGGACAAAACACTTCTTCTAAGAACTCTGAATTTCTTCATACCTCTTTTTACGATTTCCTCCTTTTATTTTTTCGCCAACACTGTTCACAAGAGCACAAACAATATTGTACATATTGAACACACAATTCAGGCAAATTTATGGCATTTTGCAATACACATTAATAAATCCCCCCTTTTCAATATTCATTTTTACCAATAATTTGCCATTTTTTACATTATAATTTTAATTCCTTCGTATGTCAATACTGCATGTTAGTTTTTTCGCCTTTTATCGTCGAAAAAGGTACCATTCAAAGCGACAAGCCTTCTACGAAGACTTTAGACACAGAAAATCGCATTACAAAAAGGGGATTCTCTGTTTTTGTCAATTGAAACAGCGCCGCAGGTAAGATACTGGCTTCCCACATTTCCCGCTCTGCGGAGCAAAGCGTGGACATTGGAATACAGAATCTTAAAATTTGCGTCCTTGACAGAATAAGTTCTATATAGTACCATTAATATTATGAAAAGGAGACGTCCTTTTTTATGCTGTGCAGTAAAAACTACCGCTTCTATCCTTGCGAAGCGGTGGAGCAAGGAAAGGTGTGATATCACTGGAAACACGAGCAGGTTTTTTGATTTCTCATATTAAACAGGTTCAAGGGAGAGTTTTTGATCGGCTTTTGCAGACATGTGGTGTG
>CAJUGT010000057.1 GCA_910586435.1 uncultured Acetatifactor sp.
CTCAACCTTCTTTCTTGGAATTCCCTATACTTGAATTATACAGGAAGCT
The DNA here is from genome assembly GCA_910586435.1 of uncultured Acetatifactor sp. Classification (GTDB taxonomy): domain Bacteria; phylum Bacillota; class Clostridia; order Lachnospirales; family Lachnospiraceae; genus Acetatifactor. The sequence continues at coordinate 50 of CAJUGT010000057.1, forward strand.
CCTTTTATAATATTACTTATAATAATACTCTACATATTCACCAAAGTCCACATTTTTCCACATATATACCATTGAAGGCTTTGGGCCATTGTTCACTCCGTTTACAGCAACAGATGCGCAGAAACGGCAAAAACAGTCGTTTCTCACACAGCTGTCTCGGGTTTTTCACGCAAAAAACACATGAAAACACCTTCGGTGGCACCGAGCGAACAGTCACCCGAAAATAAAGTTACACTATCTTGCGGCAATCAAACAGTAGACATAACAGCTTCCTTGCGGTATACTTAGATTGTTCATAGAAACCAGAAAGGAGCTGATCAAATGGATCTGTTGGAAAAGGTGGGAACTTCCATTGCCGCAAAGGGAAAAGAGGCAATGGACAAAGCGAAAGAATTGGCTGAAATCGCAAGTCTTAGAAGCCAGATAGCCACCTGTGAAGAGGTAATCAAAAAAAATTATCTGGAAATCGGCAAACTGTATTATGAAGAATACAATGATGTGCCCGACGCGCCTTTTGAAAAACAATGCGCCGCTATCCGCAACGCCCGAAACGGCGTCCTTGAGCTTCAGGCACGGATTGAGGAACTAAAAGGATTATAACCATATAAAATAAAGTGTGCGCAGCAGAAATATTTGCTTCTCTCTGCACTTTGGATATTCATACATTCTCATAATTTCGCACAGGCCTTTGGAGTGGCCGGGGTATAAAAATGAAATTATTTGAATTCCAAACATCAGAAGATACAAAATTCCACTACACACACTTTATTTTATTCTCTAAAGATAAGCCCCATGTTACAGCAAGTTCCTAAAAAAACAAGGGATTTGTAACAGTTCAGACCCGGCATCATGACATTGCTGTCTGAACTGTTATAGATTAATCAAACAAAATCTCTTCCACCGTCACAAAAGTATATCCTTCCTCCTGCAATTCATCAATTACCTTCAGCGCTGCTGTAACAGATGTCTCATAATAATCATGCATCAGGATAATATCATTCTCCTCCACCTTGTTCACAACTTTTTCTGTAATGCAGTTCACGCTTTTGGAACACCAGTCCAAAGGATCCACAGTCCACAATACCGGGAACATATTCAGCTCCTTTTCAAAGCTCTTGTCCCAGCTTCCATAGGGCGGGCGCACATACTGCACTTCCTGACCGGTAATATTTTTCAGAATTTCATTGGTTTTCACCAGCTCCTCTTTAAAAACCTCTCGATTTGTCTTAGTCAGCTGGATATGGCTATATGTATGATTTCCGATGAGATGCCCTTCCTCCTGCATTCTCCTGATAATCTCCGGATGCAGCTGCGCATGCTCCCCGGTGACAAAAAAGGTGGCCACGACCCCCCTCTCCTTCAATCCATCCAGCAATTGTGCCGTATAGGAAGGATGGGGCCCATCATCAAAAGTAATGGCAATCTTTCTTACCTCTTCCGATATTCCGCTGTTCTCAGCCATTCTCACAAGCCCGCTGTCCGTTGCCACCGCCTGGCTCCTCAGACCGTATACCCCCAAAAACAGCATTCCCGCCAACAAATCAAATAGCAGAAATGCTGTTACCGCCTTTTTCATGTTCCGTCCAACCCTTACCCTGTACTCTTTACACTATATGCGCTATCCACGGTGACAATTCCAAATTTTGACTTCCTCTGTGTCAAACTCCCATGATTACCATACCAAGTCAGGCTTCACTGAACTGACGTCTGCCTCCTCACCTTGGAATCAGTCTGAAAATCACAAAATCATAATACATATAATGAAAAGCCAAAACTTCCTCAATATCATACCTCTCCACAGCAAAGTCGGGCTGACTTCCCTGAAACGCTATATACCAGACATTTCCCTTTACCCCATCCAGCTGGCTCCATTCCGAAAGGGATTCCGTGTTGGCAAACGGCAGGCTGTACAGTTTATAAGGATATATATAATACTGTGCTTCCGGATGATATACATTCAAAAAAACCGTATGGGGACCGGGCGCAATTATCACATCCTCCTCTCCTACCTGTTCCTCCCAGAAATTTTCATATGTGGCCAGTCCGCTGTCATATTCCAAAATAATTTCTTCCCTATACTGGACCAGGAAACAAAAAACTGCTGCCGCTAAAATGGCCATCTTTCCTCTTCCCATCTTCAGACGACTCATTCCCACTGCGTAAAAAAGCATCAAAAAACCAAATCCGGAGAAGACATATCTGCCCAAAAAACAATTGTTCATATAGGCAGAAATAATCCCTCCCGTCAATATGGTGAGTCCCAACGCCCCCATGCCCACAGCAGGCGCGTAATTACCTTCCTCCCGCATCCAGTCCACCGCCAGATAACCTAATATCACGCATATTCCCATCCCTATAAACATTACCGGTCCTTTGGGAGTCTCCAATGCGGAAAACCATTCCTTACAGTAGTCCACAAAGGAATACACTGTAGCCAGATCCGTCACAGATCCCGTATCATAACGCATCCTTGAAATCATCTGCCTGCAAGTCACTGCCAGCCAGGGCGAAAACAATACGGATACCACAATCCCACACGCAAAAAAAGGTTTCACCATTTCATACTTCTTATGAAACAAGATTACGCCCAGAAAAATCAAATAGAAATAAAATGCCTGTATCATGGTAAAAGTATGACAGTATACCGCACAGACACTGACTGCGCAAAAGACTAACCACTTTCTGCGGGAAGCCTCCAGATAGATATCATATGCCACAAGCCCCAAGGAGGTCATAAAAAACAGGGAGGCAGCATACATCCGTACATTTCCTGCCTGGACACTCATAATCGGCATCAATATGGAGAACAGCATAAACCATATGGAAACCTTTTGCCCAAACAATTTTTTTACATAATATTTTCCCAAAAGCAAATATCCCCCCATAAAAAGAAGGGACAATACTTTCAGCTTCCAAAAATGTGTCCCGGCGCCCAAAAGATGATAGAACAATTTTAAAATAGAATAATAGAATGGAGAATGATCATCCACAACCGATGTATACAGCAGCCGCATCCATGACTGGGAAACCATGGATGCCGAATAAGCTTCATCATACCAGAGATTGTCGGAAATACACAATGCCCCCCAGAGAATCAGCCCTATCACCGGCATCCCATGCCAAATCATTGTCCTCCTCTTCGCCAAATCCGTCATATCGCTCTTCCCTTTATTACAGTAATCGAAAAATGAGGTTTTCACATTACGTTCCACCCCGGGGAAACACAGCCCATATTGGTATAAGCTTTTCCCGGGCTTTTCCGCCCAATGTGTCAAACCTCATTTATTCCAACTATCTTACGATTCCTTTCGTATCCGGTCTACAACCACAGCCGTTCCATGACCTTGTCTGAACTGTTTCCTCCAGACAGCAATCACCCAATCCGGCAAGATTACTAAAGCAATTGTTTTATTCACTATTTTTTAAGTACCAAATGCTGAGGCAGACCATTCACCATAAACGGCTGAGAAAATCCCTGGATCAGCGGTTCAATATAATTCAAGAACTTCTCGTTCACATAGTCCCCTTCCTCGTTAATCCACTCCCGAGGAACTACCTTTTCATTGTTGGCAATCCTGTGTACATCATAGATACCAACGGCACTGGTATATGGATCGTCGGAAAGTCTGTCAATTACTACCATCTTCCCGCTGTCACCTTCATCCGCCGCTTTGACAGCAGCGCCGCCCACCATAAACGCTTCGTTTACATCCACCCGTGAAGCCATATGGGAAGCACATCTCTGCAAAGTTGAGAGTTCAATCCCCCGGGTCTTGCAGCCGGTTTCCTTACCCAAAAAGCCTGCCAGGTAAGCCGCCGTCCCCTGCAGCTGCTTATGTCCAAAGGCATCCACATAATCGGCTCCTCCCGACAGTTCGCAGACATATCGGCCATCCGCCACTTTAATGCCCTCGGATACGGCAATCACAACGGATTCTTTCTTGGTAAGCAATTCCCTGACTCTCGCTACAAACTTGTCCATATCAAACACTACTTCGGGCAGATAAATCAGATCCGGACCTTCACATTCTTCCGTCCTGGCCAGCGCCGCAGCCCCTGTCAGCCAGCCGGCGTTGCGTCCCATAATCTCAATAATGGTAATGGCCTCTTTGTCATTGTATGTCATCCCTGTTGCGTCTCTGATCACTTCTTTTGTCGATGTAGCGATATATTTCGCGGCACTTCCAAATCCGGGTGTATGATCCGTAAGCGCCAGGTCATTGTCTATGGTCTTGGGTACTCCCAGGAATTTCTGCTTGTGGCCTTTGATAATGGCATAATCGGACAGCTTCTTAATGGTATCCATGGAATCATTACCGCCGATATAGATAAACGCGTCTATCTCCAGCTTGTCCAACACTTCAAAAATCCTCTCATATATCCGCTCATCCTCATGAATCTCCGGCAGTTTATACCTGCAAGAACCCAAAAACGCGGATGGCGTCCTCTTGAGCAATTCAATGTCCATATCAGAATGAATCTGAGTGGACAAATCTACATACTGCTCATCCAAAAGTCCCTGAACCCCGTGCAGCATGCCATATACCTTATGGAATCCTCTCTCTCTGGCAGTCTTATAGACTCCTGCCAGACTGGAATTGATAACGGCAGTAGGTCCTCCCGACTGCCCTACGATAATATTACGTTTCTGCGCCATTTTTTATCCTCCATTTTTACAAAATTTCATGGCCTTGTCTATCTCTTTCCGTACTATCATACCAAAAAACAAAAAAAAATACAATAGGCACCATCAATAACCACTACTCAAACTGCGCATTATACAGACGCCTGTAAACACCCTGCTTTGCCATCAGCTCTTTATGAGTCCCCTGCTCCACCACCTCACCGTCATTGACCACCATAATCAAATCCGCGTTTTCAATTGTTGACAGCCTGTGCGCAATGACAAAACAGGTTTTGTTCTCCATCAGCTTCAGCATTGCCTTTTGTATCTGACGCTCGGTTCTGGTATCTACATTAGAAGTCGCTTCATCCAAAATCAACATTCTGGCATCCAACAACATTGCCCTGGCAATGGTGAGCAGCTGTTTCTGCCCCTTGGAAATATTGGTTCCCTCATCTGTAAGAATCGTATCATATCCCTGGGGAAGACGCTTGATAAAGGAATGAATACGGGCGGCTTTCGCCGCTGCCTCCACCTCTTCCCTTGTAGCCCCTTCCTTGCCATATGCCAAATTCTCATAGATACTGCCATAAAAGAGCCATGTATCCTGCAACACCATGGCATAGGCTTTTCTAAGGCTTCTCCTGGTCAGACGTTCCGTCTCCTGCCCATCCACCAGAATCCTTCCGCTGTCAACATCATAAAACCTCATGAGCAGATTGATTAATGTCGTTTTTCCTGCCCCGGTGGGTCCCACAATCGCTACCAGTTTCCCCGGTTTCGCTTCAAAGCTGAGATCGTGAATAATCGTTTTTCCCGGCACATAGCCAAAACTTACATGCTCCACCTTCACTTCCCCAAAAGCGTCCGTAAGCTCCCTGGCTCCCTCCATGTCCGCAGGTTCCGGTGCCTCATCAATCAGACGAAATACCCTCTCTGCCGCCGCCAATGCCGACTGCAACTCACTGAAAATATTGGCTGCCTCATTAATGGGGCCGGAAAACTTACGAGAATACAGAACAAAAGAGGAAATATCTCCTATTTTCATGGAGCCGGCCAGGTAAAGCAGCGCTCCAAACACACTGATCAGAGACAAGGACAGATTATTGACAAAGTTGACACATGGTCCCACAATGCTCCCATAATACTCAGCACGATAATATGCGTCCACAGCTTCCTTGTTCTTGCCATTAAAACGTCCCTGCGTATATTCTTCTCTCCCGTAAGCCTTCAAAGTCTTCTGTCCCGTAATCATCTCTTCCACAAAACCATTCATCTCTCCCAGCTTGGAGGAACGAAGCCGGAACAGAGGACGGGTTTTACCGGTAATATATTTTGTGATGACAATGGACAAGGGCACGGTAAACGCAAATACCAATACCAATTGGGGCGAAATTGTAACCATCATTATCAATGCCCCTACCACAGTAATCACGGTGGTCAAAAGCTGCACCAAATCATTTGACAGAGAAGCGTTTACCGTATCAATATCATAGGAAATACGGCTGATAATATCTCCTGTCTGATGTATATCAAAATACCCCACGGGCAGACTCATAAGCTTTTCAAATACATCCTGACGCATCTGGTATACTACTTTGCGGCTGATTGTGAGCATCAACACCTGCAATCCATATGACATAATCGCAGAGGCCACATAAAAGCCGGCCATCCAGGCAGCATAATAAAAAACACTTCCGAAATCCACGGCACCCTGTCCCGGCTCTATGGCACCGATACAAAGCCCTGTGAGTTTTGGCCCGATGAGGTTAAACAGATTGCTCCCCAAAGTACATACGGCCGCAAACAGCAGCAGCCATTTATAGCGCAGCATATACATGCCCAAACGCAATATGGTTTTTCCGGAATATCTCTTTTTTTCCTGTCCCATTATCCTTCCACCCCTCCCGTCTGAGTTCTGCTGATTTCACTGTATATTTCACAGCTTTCCATCAGTTCATCATGGGTTCCATAGCCGATGGGCTCACCATCTTCCAAAACCAGAATATGATCCGCATTGCGAATAGAACTGACCCTTTGAGCGATAATCACCAATGTTGTATCCGGGAAATGTTCTTTAATTCCCTTGCGCAGCTGGGCATCTGTGCGATAATCCAGCGCACTGGAAGAATCGTCCAGAATCAGAATCTCCGGCTTCGCCGCCATGGCACGGGCAATCAAAACCCTCTGTTTCTGCCCTCCGCTTAAATTCGCGCCTTTAATATTCAGAGATTCCGATGCCTTCCCTTCCCTGTTTTCTACGAACTCGATGGCACGGGCATACAGGAGAGCCTCCTGGATTTCTTCTTCGCTTATATTCCTTCCCAACGCAACATTGCCCGCAATGGTATCCTCGAAAATCGTATCATTCTGAAATACCACACCAAATTTCCCTTTCAGTTCTTCGGCACGATAACAGCGCACGTCCTTGCCCCCAATACGCACACACCCCTGGTCCACATCATACATGCGCATCATCAGATTAATAATGGTTGACTTCCCGGAGCCAATCTCCCCAATTATGCCCAAAGTCTCCCCTCTTCCAATGCGGAAGCTTAAGTCTTTCACATTTGCTTCTCCTCCTTTCAGATATGAGAATGTCACATGTTCAAAACAAATCTCTTCCTCATTGTCAACATGGTTCTCCTGGCCGGCGGAGACCACTTCATCCAGAATTCCCATGTCTTCTCCGCATTCCAGCACCTGCCAGATACGATTGCCCGACGCTATCGCCTTGGACAGCACAGTAAACATTTTGGAAATGGACAGCATGGCATTTAAGATAATAGTAAAATATGTAGTAAACGCCAGAATCTTGCCCACATCCGAAGTTCCTGCGTTTACCCGGAACGCCCCTACCAGAATGACTCCAACCAGACCTAAATTCAGCAGAATGTTCATGGATGGATTGATAATCGCCATCACCATGCCGTTCTTTCTTTCACGCTCAACGACTTCTTTGTTAATATTTCTGAATTTCCCTGTTTCATACTCCGTCTTTGACAATGCCTTAATAACACGTATTCCCGCAATATCTTCCCTTACCATCCGCACAAATCTGTCATTGGCCTCCTGAAGTCCGGCATACATGGGAATACTCCGCCTTGAAACATATACTGTAATCCCTCCCAGGAGAGGCAGTGTTGCCAAAAGCACACAGGCCATGGCCGCATCCAGTGTAAATGTCACGCATATACCGCCAATGAGCAAAATTGGCGCTCGAACCCCCAGCCTCTGTATCCTGCCAAACATCTGGTGCAAATTATAAGTATCGGACGTCATCCTGGAAATGAGAGACGGCTTGGTGAAAGAATCCGTCTGAGCATTTGACAGATACATAATCTTGGAAAACAAATCATGACGTATTACTTCCGTGGCGTCACTGGAGACCTTGGAGGCCATCCTGTTGGCAATAATATTAAAAGAAACCGCCACACCGGAACAAACCAGCATCAACAGTCCCCATAATAAAACCATACTTCGATTCCTTGTGGGAATCACCGTATCAATAATATATGCCAGAATATATGGAATACACAAATCCATGATTGTCCCCAGAAATTTTATCAGAAATCCCAATTCCATACGTTTGTAATAAGGCCTGATATAACGTAAAATTATCTGTTTCATCCACCCGTCCCGCCTTTTTATGTTCTGAATTAAGTTCTTTTCTATTAATACCCTTCCTGTCATAATGCACTGGCCAGAATATTTGCATAAATCGGTGCCGGGCAGCATTTCTCCACCCGGCACCGATATGAAATTCTCATCCCCAAATACACTTGACAATTACTGCCATTATTATATTAAATCTTAAATACGGAGATTTCCGTCTTCAATTCCTCCATATTCTCTCCAAGGGAATCCGCCGTCTGATTCAGATTCTGTACACTTTCCATCAGCCTGTTCAGCACATCCCGCACCACTTCCGCACTGTTGGCAGTTTCCTCAATGATGTCGGAAATATTCCTCACTGCGTCCACGGTATATTTGCGCTCATGGTCAGCCTTTTCCGTGCTGTCCACAATTTCCTTCAGACCTTCTATCAAAGTTCTCATCTGCTTCTGCATTCTGAGGAACACATCAACCACCTGCTCCACTGCCTCTGACTGGGCCGCAACCATATTTTGAGCATTCCGGGCACTCTCCACACTGTTCAATGTCTGCCCTCCGATATGGTCCACATTGTTCCTTATTTCCCTTGCCGCCTTAGCCGAATCATCCGCCAGCTTTCTGATTTCCTCCGCCACCACCGCAAAGCCTCTGCCTGCGTCTCCGGCTCTTGCAGCCTCAATGGAAGCATTCAATGACAACAGATTTGTCTGCTCCGAAATCTCCGTAATCGTTCCCACAAATGTATTGATAATTTCCGATTCCTCCCGCAGAGATTCAATACTTTCGCCCACTTTTTTGGTGATGGATGTTGTCTCCCTGGCTCTGTCTCCCAATAACTGTACAATCTCCATGCCACGGTTGATCATTTGTTCCGTCTCATCCACCAGCTTCTCCACATCCTCTACCACACGGCTCACTTCCTGAATCTCGCTGGACAAAACATCCGTCTTCGCCACACACTCCTGCGCATGTTCGGACTGCCTGCTCATGCCCTCGTTAATCTCATCGATGGCCTGTGTAATATCATTGGAATACTCACTGATAACACCGGATACCTCATTCACATCACGGGAGGAGATTTCCAGTTGTTGGGTGGCGCTGGTTACTTTATTCACCAGGCTTTTGGTATTGACTATCATATTATTCGCAGACGCCGCCAATCCTCTGAATTCATCCTTTCCCTTTGCCGTCACCTGCACAGTGAGATCTCCCTTTGCGACCTCTCCGAATTTCCTGGAAATTCTCTTCATATTGTTCTGTATGCTGAATACAATGAGAAGCCCCACCACCAATACTATGATACAGGCAAGTATCACCAGACCAAAGGTCATTGTCTTAATGCCTTCCGCCTGCCCCGTAATCACTGACATGGGAACCAGCACACAGATTATGGTATTTGTCTTATCGCTCTTACTGTAAATAAACTGATATTCCGAACCGGCAAACTCCACTGTTTCTATGCCTTCCAGCACTTCTTCACCGTTTTCATCCTCCCTGCGCTCTGCCGGGAAAAAAGAGCGTCCGAAAAACACCGGCTCCCCTTCCGTCAAAACACTTTCCTGTCCTTCACCCAGATTCTCACTGATAATCTCCCGCCCGTTTTGAGTCACAAAGCCAACAATGCTTCCCTCGCCCAAATCCAATCCATTGATAAATTTACTGATCGCATCGGGCTTGATGTCAACCACGACATAAGCGCTTCTCGTCTGGGAAGGTATCTGATATGAAATAATATAATATGTATCCTTCATTGTAAGCGCTTCGTCCAATACAGGATGGCTGTCAACCCAGTTCTCCATCCGAGTACCGGCAGTGGTCATGGATTCCTGATATTGAGTCAGAATGCCATCGGGTTTCGTATCATTAAAGGTGGAAATCATACGAATCCCTTCTTTGGTAATAATATGTATATTACTGATAAATTCATTGGACATCCTGGATGTACTGAGGGATTTCTTCGTAGATTCCACAAGTGACGCTCTCGCCAGATTATCATTGTCCAACATTCCGATAAAATAGCGGGACAGCTCATTGTCAAAAGCGTATTTCACCCCTTCGGATTCGATAAAAGAAGCCACCATATCCACATATTCCGTTGCCATTTTTATTGTCTGTACCGTAGAAACTCTGAACTTCTCATTCATACCTTCCGCCGACTTCTGATAAGCGGAAATGCCAATCACAATCATAAAGACTATCGGCACAAAAAAGCACAGAATAATTTTATTGCGTATACTGAACAACAGATGTTCCTTCTTTTTACCAGCCATAACACCCTCCCTTGTCTGCTTGCTTTATTCCGAAAAAATTCGGATACTTTTTGCATATACCCCGATGCACTACTAGTAAAATTATACAACATTTTTCCTATTTTACCAATAGAAAATGACAATTTTATTAAATTTTTATTTAATAATTTTTAACATCATCCCACTGAGATACCTTTCTTCAAACCCGGCCTCACTGGCAAGATTGACAACTTCCGTTCCTGCCGTGATACTTTCAAGCCGCTCTAGAAGCTGCTCTTTTCTTCCACCCAACAGTTCATACCCAGCCCGCAGCGCGCCTGCCAAAGCTGTATTGCCTCCCGTTACTGCCTTTGGCGCCAGCTTTTCCGGCAAAAGACCAATCTCAGCCGCCTCCTCCGGCTTCAGATAATACCCGAATCCCCCTGCCAGCACCACTTTCTCCACCTGTTCCGCCTTCACATGATATAGATTCAGCAATACCCCAATGCCTGCGGCTATGGCCGCCTTTGCCATTTGGATGGCTCTGATTGACTTTTGAGTCACCAGCACATTGCCCACCCGAATCCCTCTTTCAAAGTATTCCTCTGACAACAGACCCGTTTCATCCAGAATATCCTCCTGCCTCAGCCTGGAAAGAATACCCACCATGTCCGCGCCCCAGACTCCCCTGTTCGCTCCTCCCTCAAAAGCGGGTCCCGCCGCTGTTGCGCAGGCAATTCTTCTGTCACGGTTCCCCAACACCATCTCACCGTTTGTCCCAAGATCCACAAGCAGCGTCAGATTGTCTTTCTCCCCCATGCCGCAGGCATAGATACCGGCCGCAATATCGCCTCCCACAAAAGCCGAGACCCCCGGGAAAATAAAACATGGCACATTCGCAATCACCGTATTGACCACGGACAAATGCCCTGCCATAAAGGGCGCATGGCCCAGTTCCTCACAATCCCATCCCATGAGCAGATAAGTCATGGTGGTATTGGCCGCCAATACCATTCTCAGACTCTCCTCCTGGCCAATGCGCCTGAGGAATTTCCCAATGCCATGTTCCAATACCCCCTCCACCTGCCTTCGCATCTTCCTGGCCCATTCCTCTTTTTCCGCTGCCTGTATTCTGGAAATCACATCGGCGCCGAATTCACTCTGGGGATTTACGGCCACATACCTGTCTGCCACATTTCCATTTCTGTCATACAGCAGCATCGCTATGGTGGTGGTCCCCACATCCACGGTTACAAGCCGTTCTCTTTTTCCCCCCTGCAAAAACGCGCCTCCTGTCAGGAGACCATTTTTCTCTCCCGCCCAAAATCCCATGATTTCCGCCAGAACCCGCAGCCCGTTGGCGCCGGTCGGCCCGCCTTTTACAGCCGCCCTAACCCCCGGACACAGACCACAGCCGGTACAGATATGGCAGCGGAGACCTGCTATACGCTCTCCCATCCTATTCTCCTGACAGGAACTGATTGCGTTTTTCGTTATAATGATAACCTATTGACGATAATTTATCCATCACTTCCTGCTCATCCACGTCCAAATCCTCACAGAACAGCTTCAGACTACTATAATAATCCCTTAATTTCATATTCACATAGCTCAGCAGCATTATCGGATCTTTTGGCAACATACATTTCCTCTTTCTGATAATAGAATTCACTACACTCTCATAGTCTGATTTTACCAGACATTTTACACATTTACAAGTAAAAATCCCACAGGACACGAAAAAAGAGGAAAGTCCGAAAACTTTCCTCTTTACCACCGCCAATCGCAACCAGGACTGGCTCCTATTACATAAATCACCTTATTTCGTAAGATATGGCGCAGTCTCTACCTGAATTTGCCTTCCATATTCCTTTACATTCTCCGACACTGTATAGTCATCGTCCCCAAACAGGAACTGATGAAGCCAGGCCACATTGGATTCCAAATCCAAAGGAACCACACAGCTGCCCTTTGCCCCGATATTATGCGCTACGCGCATATCTTCCTTGGGAAAACCTGCTTCTTCTACAATTCGATAATTTGCGATATTGGCAATCAGATTCAGAATATCCTTTGAGTCAAGGCTGGTATAAATATCGCCTATGCTGTCATTAAACACTTCCGTCAGGGTTGCCAGATCCAGTTTCTTGGCCTGTTCTTCAATTGCCTTTATCACTTCCCTTTGACGCTCAGTACGCTCAAAGTCAAAATTTCCCACCTGACGAATCCGGCAGAACGCAGCGGCCTGCAAGCCGTCCAAAAGCTGGTAGCCGGCACTCTCCACCGGTGTGTAATCACACTTTAAGACGTTGGCGACACCAATCTGATAATTGTTGATGTGATTCAGTTCCGCTTCGTTCACATCAATGTATACGCCTCCCACACCGTCAATTACCTTTCTCAAACCGCCATAACCAACTGTCACAAAATCGGTTATATCCATGTCAAGGTTCATATTCAGCATCTTGACCGCCTGTTCCGCTCCGCCGTCATTATACGCAGCGTTACATTTCCAATAGTAATCCGTGCCAATATTGAGATATGTATCACGGAATACGCTCACCAGCTTTATATCCCCCGTGTCAAGGTTAATACTCGCAATCATTATACTGTCACTGCGGCTTCCCTTGTAGATTTGGCTGTCCGTCTCCGCATCCACTCCGAAAAGCGCGATATTCATATAGCCCTGCATGGTGCCGCCCTCTTCTTTTTCCTGCTTCACCTGCTCATCGATTTCAAGCACCTCGGGATTCAGTTTTGCCATCTTGGGCCCTTCCCCGGATTTGCTCATCACCAGATACAGTACTACCAACATTCCCGCAATCAAAATAATTTCAATGGAAAATATCACTATTTTCATTTTCTGCCTTACATTCATGCTCGTTCTCCTTTTTCCGACAATTGTATCATTCCGTGTAACTGTCCGGACCGTCCTTCTTTATTGGCCCTTACTCACAATTCGGACGTTTCACCTGACCTTACGGCCTTCTTGCCTGTTCCAAACATTTTTCACGCCTGTCTCCTGACATTTCCCGCCAAGATTTCCCGGCTTCTCTTTATTATAGTCAAGATATTGTTTGCTGTGACTTTTTTTATTATAAGGAGAACAAATTAGGAATTTATGAAGTAAATTATTAAAATTTCTTAAGATGCATGGACAAACTTTCCTCCACAAAGTTAAAAATTGCGTAAAACTGCGCCATAAGGCGCTGTTTTACGCAATCGCATGTTACTAAACCGCACGTTACTATCTTCTTACGGAAGCCTTCAGGGCATCGTTTTCCACCTCTATCCATATCACATCACCTGTTTCCACTCCATCCGACAAAATCAGCTTTGCCGTCAAAGTTTCCACATATTTCTGAATATACCGTTTCAGAGGCCTTGCGCCATAGATGGGATCGTATGCGTTATCCACAATAAAGGTCATTGCGCTGTCCGTCAGTTCCAGTTTCAGGTCCTTATCCTCCAGCCGCCTGTTCAGATCCGCAATAATCAGCTTTACAATGCCGCCGATATTCTCCTTTGTCAGAGGTTTGAATAAGATGGTCTCATCCAGCCTGTTTAAAAATTCCGGTCTGAAATGGCCCCGCAGATCATTCATCACCTGGGACTCTGCCGCCGCGCTGATCTGCCCGTCCTCATCAATGCCCTCCAGCAAGTATCCCGCGCCAATATTGGAGGTCATAATCAGTATGGTATTCTTAAAGTCCACCGTCCTGCCCTGAGAGTCTGTGATTCTTCCATCATCCAGAACCTGCAAGAGCACATTGAACACATCCGGATGGGCTTTTTCAATCTCGTCAAACAATACCACACTGTATGGCTTTCTGCGGACAGCTTCTGTCAGCTGACCGCCTTCTTCATATCCTACATATCCTGGAGGCGCCCCAATCAGACGGGATACGGAATATTTCTCCATATACTCGCTCATATCAATGCGCACCATATTGTTCTCATCATCAAACAACGCCGCCGCAAGTGATTTGGCAAGTTCCGTTTTTCCTACACCCGTAGGCCCCAGGAACAAGAAGGAACCAATGGGTTTCGTGGGATCTTTGATGCCTGCTTTGGAACGGATAATCGCCTCCGATACCTTGGTGACTCCTTCTTCCTGGCCGATTACCCTTCTGTGCAGTTCTTCGTCCAGGTGCAATGTCTTATTCCTTTCACTCTCCGTCAGCTTGGCCACCGGTATTCCTGTCCACCTGGAAATAATTCTGGCTATCTCCTCGTCAGATACCTTTTCCCTCACCAGGGACAGTCCTGACGCCCCCACCTGTTCTTCCTGTTCCAGCTGCTTTTTCAAAGCCGGCATTTTGCCATAGCTTAGCTCGGCTGCTTTTTCCAGATTCCCCTCCATTTGGGCAATCTGAATTTCATTGTTCATGGCGTCAATCTCTTCACGCAGTCTGGAAAGTCTGTCCACAGAAGCTTTTTCGTTATCCCATTGAGCTTTACCGGAGGCAAATTTCTCCTTCAGTTCCGCAAGCTCTTTCTGAAGATCTGCCAACCGCTCCTGGCTCAGTTTATCTTCTTCCTTCTTCAGCGCCGCTTCCTCAATTTCCATCTGCATAATCTTCCGCTGCAACTCATCCAGCTCCGTGGGCATACTGTCCAATTCCGTCTTAATCAGAGCACAGGCTTCATCCACCAGGTCGATGGCCTTATCAGGCAAAAACCTGTCTGAGATATAGCGGTGGGAAAGCACGGCTGCGCTGACCAGAGCATTGTCCATGATTTTTACCCCATGGTATACCTCATAGCGCTCCTTTAGCCCCCTTAAAATAGAAATGGTGTCCTCCACAGTCGGCTCTTCCACCATGACAGGTTGAAAACGTCTCTCCAGGGCGGCATCTTTTTCAATATACTGCCTGTACTCATCCAGAGTGGTGGCGCCAATACAGTGCAGCTCTCCCCTTGCCAGCATGGGCTTGAGCATATTTCCAGCATCCAGCGCCCCATCGGACTTACCTGCCCCAACAATTGTATGCAGTTCGTCTATAAACAGTATAATCTGTCCGTCACTGTTCTTCACATCTTCCAGTACCGCTTTCAGACGTTCCTCAAATTCTCCCCTGTACTTTGCTCCTGCCACCAGAGCGCCCATATCCAGCGCAAATATTTTCTTGTCTTTCAGCCCCTGGGGCACGTCTCCTCTGACAATTCGCTGGGCCAGTCCCTCAACCACCGCCGTCTTGCCAACACCCGGTTCACCGATTAAAACCGGATTGTTCTTGGTTTTCCTGGAAAGGATGCGGATGATATTTCTGATCTCGGTATCTCTTCCTATCACCGGGTCCAGCTTCTGGTTTTTGGCTTTCTCCACCAGCTCCTGACCATATTTTTCCAATGTGTCATAAGTTGCCTCCGGATTGTCACTGGTGACTCTCTGATTGCCTCTGACCGTGGAAAGCGCCTGCAAAAATCGTTCCCTTGTAATGCCATATTCCTTCCAGATAAGAGCAATTTCCCGATTGGGATTTTTCAGCATGGCAAGGAACAAATGTTCCACTGACACATATTCGTCCCCCAGCTGCTTTGCTTCATTTTCGGCGCCGATAAGTACCTTATTCAAATCCGCGCCGATATAAACCTTTCCCCCCTGTACTTTTGTCCTCTTAGACAGGGCCTTTTCCGTGCGTCTGACAAAATGCTCCTTCTGAATCTCCATCTTTTCAATCAGTTTCAGAATCAAACTGTCTTCCAGTGTCAGGAGACTGTACAGAAGATGCTCCTGTTCAATTTCCTGATTTCCATATTCATAAGCCAGCTTTTCGCACCCCTCCACTGCCTGCATGGACTTCTGGGTAAATTTCTGTATGTTCATGTTGTCCTCCTATTCCAATCGCCATTTATGGCGATTTGTCCCGCCTGCGGGAACTTGTTCCGGTCTCTTCACTTCGGCACCCTAACCAGGGAAGAAAATTTCATCTGCAAAGGGCGCAGCTGAAATTTCCTTCCATGTGTCTGAAAGACACATTGCGCCTCCACAACCTCTGTGCTGTATTTAGCATTTCCACAGAACTTATTTTCTATAAGATTTTGTCTTGTTCTATATCTAATATAACACAGAACACATACAATGCAATAAAGAAATCATAAATATTTTCTAAAATAAGCTGCCGTTCATTGTGTCTACCCCATGAACAGCAGCTTATTACAGCACAGCCTCCTTACTTTTGTTGCAATATCTGCGCAATTTTTTCTATCATCTCATCCTCTTTCAAACGGAATTTTATCTCCACCCGTCTGGAAGCTGCCATGTCAACCTTATCCGTCAGCCGCCCCAGCGTATCTTGAATATAGACGGGCTGGCTGAAAGAACGTCCGTTTACAGTGAGCAGATTCATCAATTCTTCTATCTTTTCCTCACTGAGTCCATTTTTGGAATCCAGGCAGAATTGCGCTACGGAATATGCCCTTTGATAGGACAATTCCATATTTTCCTTATAACTGCCATCCGTATCCGTATGGCCCTCTATGATAATCTCAGCTATGTACTCCCGGAACCGGTCTTGCAGTAACACGTCCAGATACATGGGAATAATATCTTTCAGTGTCTTCTGACTGTCGTTGGAAAGCGTGGCACTGTTATACCGAAACAGCACATCGGAAGAAAAAGTAATGGAACCCGTTCTGGCATCCACACTCATGCTGGAATTGTTAAATGTGCTCTGAAGAGCGCCGATAATATCTGTCCGAATTCCAACAATATTCTCCAATTCCTGTTTGGTGGTGCTCAGTTCCTGCTGCGCGGCATTCAGTTCCCCCTGCGCGATAGTCAATTCTTTCTGGCCATTCTCAATCTCCAAATACGCCTTATTTAATTCGTCCTGGGTCAATGCCGCATCGGCATATGCCTGTTGCAGCTCTGCCAGAGAATTGGCCAGATCCTGGTTGGACTTCTCAATGGCCGCCTTATATTCCTCCAGATTTGCCATGGCGTCGTCTAATTCTTTCTGTGTTGCGCTCAAATGATCCTGGGACTGCGCCAAATCCGTTCTGGCCTGATCCAAATCCGTTGTCTTTTGTTTGTATATGGCAAGTGTAATGGCAATGATTAGTACAAATATGAGAAGCAGTGCCGCCATCATATCCGAATAGGACTGCCAATAACTATGTTCCGCAAAGGCTTCTTTATTTTTTTGTTTTACCTTCATATAAATACCTCTTTTACGTAAGCTCTTTCATCTGATCAAAAGTATACAATTGATTGCTCACCTCACGGCTGATCTCATCGCAGGCAGAAGCCAGCTCTTCCTTCTGTTCCGCCAGATCCCTTGCGAATTTTTCCTGTCTGTCAAGTATCATCTCCATATCTTCCTGCATCTTCCGGTTGGAATCCACCAACGCCCTGGCCGCCTCCAATACACGTCTGCTTGCTTCTGCCTCAATATCCTGTGCCCGTACCACGGTCTGTAATGTGTCACCCAGACCTCTCAGCTGTGTTCCCATGACGGATTGAAGCTGCTCCAGAAAACTGCTTGCCATGGTATGCATCGCCTTTGTCTGAAGCTCGGACTCTCCCCTTGCCATATCCAGCAGCTGTTTCATATAATTTGCGGTATTTGCCTGATACACCAGCATTGCGGCGGTATTCTCGTCTCCCGAGCCCACCGGAGGCATGGCGCACTGCCTGAACACATCCAGGAAAGAGCTGAGCTTTCCGTAGGCATCCGCCATAATGCTTCGATATACATAATTGAATATCAGAGAAAATATAATACCATACACCGATGTATGAAACGCCACCTTCATGCCGGACAAAAGCGGCCCCACATTGTCAGAAATGGTATAAATGTCATCACCGCTAAAAGAACCCAGACCCAGTGACAGGCCGATGAACGTCCCCAGAATTCCCAGGCCGGTCATCGTACCTGAAATGCCGGAATTAAAATAGCTGCATCCCACCCTGTCCAACAACTCATCATTGATATAGTCCTCAATATCACAGGTATTGGCATACCGTTTGCCCACACGGCTGCTCCTGACCCTCATTCGATACTTCGCAAATGCCGTGCGCAGATTTTCGTCTTCAAATACATCTTTCCGCTCCTGCAAATTTGCCCACAGATTTTTGTTTCCTTCTTCCTTATATTCCGCCTGCAATGCGGCACTCACCTTTAGCAGATCGTCCGTAAGATGATTCAGCTGCAAGAAACCCGCAGCTGAAATCAGAAACATAATTCCTATGATAACCAGAAACACACCGTTAATCACCAGATTACTCATAGATGTCACATTACCGGTAAAAACTCCGTTGACATAGAGAATAAACACTACCATAACAGCATAAACAACAAATAATCCGTAAAATAATTTATTTTTCATTTCCCTACCTCTCTGCCGTTTCAAGAAAGAATACCTCTCATAAACTCAAGGATTCAGTCTATTCCTTTTACCTCATATCCTGCGTCCGTTACCGCAGCCGTCAGCGCTTCATCTGCCACTTCCGCATTCAATTCCACCAAAGCGGTCTTCTCCTCCAGGCTCATGGTCACGGCACTCACTCCTTCCAGGGCCTCCAATGCCTTCTGCACTCGCCCTGTACAATGTCCACACATCATTCCTTCAATCTTCAATTTTTTCATAATTTTCTTCCTTTCTGAATCCATTGTCTCTTCCTTTTTTTCCACAGCCCCTTCGGTATCGGTCTGCCTGAAATTACTTTTAAACCCTTTCAGTCTCAGCGCGTTTCCCACCACAAAGATACTGCTCAGGCTCATAGCCGCCGCGCCAAACATAGGATTTAATTTCACTCCAAAAACAGGATACCACAAACCGGCCGCTAATGGAATACCTATTGCATTATAAAAAAATGCCCAGAACAGATTTTGTTTAATATTTCGTATGACTCCACGGCTTAAACGAATTGCTGTCACTGCGTCTCGAAGATCGCTCTTCATCAATATAATTTCCGCACTCTCTATTGCCACATCCGTACCTGCGCCAATGGCCATTCCCACATCCGCCGCTGCCAGTGCCGGAGCGTCATTGATTCCGTCTCCTACCATGGCCACCTTATGCCCTGCCGCCTGAAGGGCGCTGATTTTTTTCTCTTTATCCTGGGGCAATACCTCCGCCACTACTTCTTCTATATCCAGGCGCTTTCTGACTGCCTCCGCAGTCCTCTTGTTATCTCCGGTAAGCATTACCACATGAATGCCCATTTCTTTCATCTTTCGTATCGCCGCTCTGGATGTGGACTTCACTTCGTCCGCTACGCCAAGCATACCCAGAAACCTTCCCTGCTCTGCCACCAGAAGCGGCGTCATTCCTTCATCCCCAAGCCGACCCATTCCATGCAGCACAGCCGCCGGTACTTCTATACCATTTTCCTCCAAATACGGAAGATTCCCTACATAATATTTTGTACCTGCCTTCGCCCCCAGGTCTGTCCGCTCCAAAGCCTTTTGCCTCACCTGTTCCAATTTTCCGGCATCTGGATTCTGTGTGTCATTTTCTTCCAACACCAGAGCCGCAGTGGGACCATCTCCTGTATTTACCGGACTTAATTCTCCACTTCCACTCCCTGACAGCATGGGCTGCGGCAAAATATCTTCTGCCAATATTCCTTCCACGCCCCGTCCAAATACTGCCTGAAACTCCCTGACTTCCGGCACCGAGACCTTCATGGACGCAGCATACTCCACCACCGCTTCCGCAAGAGGATGTTCACTTTTTTTCTCCAGGGCCGCCGCAATTTTAACCAGACTGCCCAGCGCCATATCCGGCACATAGACCTGAGCCTCCATAACCTTAAGTTTTCCCGCCGTTATGGTTCCGGTCTTATCCAAAACCACCGTGTCAACTTCCCTGGCCCTTTGTAATGCTTCCCCTGATTTAATCAGGATTCCTTCTCCTGCTCCCACACCGGTTCCCACCATAATGGCCACCGGAGTTGCCAGCCCCAATGCGCAGGGACAGGAAATAACCAATACCGCAATGGCCGTTGATATGGCAAATTCCGCTCCGGCTCCCACAATGAGCCATACGCAGAGTGTTATCAGCGCAATGCCAATGACAACCGGAACAAACACTCCCGCAACCTTATCCGCCAATTGCGCAATGGGCGCCTTGCTGGCGCTGGCCTCTTCCACCAGGCGGATAATCTGGGACAGCGTCGTATCCTCCCCCACTCTGTCCGCTCTGCATTTCAGAAACCCTGCCTTATTTACCGTAGCGGACACTACCTTATCCCCCTTGCGTTTCTCCACAGGAACACTTTCTCCGGTAATGGCCGCCTCATCCACGCTGGAACTGCCTTCCATAACCGTTCCGTCTGCCGGAACCAGACTTCCTGGCTTTACCAGAAAAATATCGCCCTTCATAAGCGCTTCCGTAGGCACTTCCACTTCCTTACCTTCTTCTGTAAGCAATATGGCTGTCTTTGGGGACAAATCCATGAGTTTCGTTATCGCTTCGCTGGTCCTGCCTTTGGAGCGGCTTTCCAGAAATTTACCCACAGTAATCAACGTCAGTATCATCCCTGCCGATTCAAAATACAAATCATGGGAGTACTGCTCCACCAATGCCATATCCCCATGCCCAAGCCCATAACTGATACGGTACATGGCAAAAATCCCATAGCCCATGGCGGCGGATGCTCCCAGGGCAATCAGACTGTCCATATTGGGTGACAAATGACCCAAAGTTTTAAACCCCACTGCGAAAAATTTGCGATTCATATACAAAATGGGCAAAAGCAGGATAAACTGTGTCATGGCAAATGTCATTGCGTTTTCATTGCCATGCAGCGTTCTGTGTACAAATCCCGGAATCGGAATTCCAAACCATTCATTATACATGTGGTACATGGCAACATACATCAGGGGCAGCAGAAAAGCTATGGAAATTCCAAGTCTCCATCTCATGGCTCTCGCTTCTTCCTCTGCCTTTTTCCGCAGACTGCCCTTTCCGGGATTCCCCAAGCCACAAGATGTCCCACAGACATCTGTTCGCCTCTCTGGGCCAATATTTTGATTCGTTTCCCCTTCCAGCCCTGAACGTCCTTCCTTTCTATTCCCTCCGGCCGTTCCGCCGCTGTCCGCAAGCCGTTCCGCGCCATAACCGGCCTTTTCCACAGCCGATACAATCCGCGAAGAATCCATTTCCTCTTCCTTATATATGACTTCCATGGTTTCCGTCAGCAAATTTACAGAAACCTTCTCCATGCCATTAAGCTTATTCACCGCCTTCTCCACATGAGCGGAACAAGCCGAACATGTCATGCCTGTAATATGATAACGCTCTTTCATAAATGTCTCCTATTCCAGTACTATCTCTGCGCTTCGGCGCCCTTACCAGGGAAGAAAATTTCATCTGCAAAGGACGCAGCTGAAATTTCCTTCCGGGCGCCTTCGTTCCGAGACTGTTTTTTATATTCCAGTTCCCGCAGGCGGGAACTTGTTCCGGTCTCTGCGCTTCGGCGCCCTCATTTTAATTTCTTTACCAGTTCCACCACTTCCTCCATAACTTCCACATTGCCTTTCTTTATTTCCTCCACCACACAGGTTTCCAAATGTTCCCCCAATATAAGGTACGCAAAAGATTGAAGCGCGCTTTCAACAGCCGCCACCTGAATCAGAATATCCCCGCAATAACGATTTTCATCCAACATTTTCCCTATTCCATTCAGCTGCCCTCCGATACGGTTTAAACGGTTTTTCAATTGCTTTAACTCTTTTTCATCCCGTGGTGTGGACTTTTTATGACAAGAACAACCCACTTCCTCAAATACACTCTCCTCTTCCGCCCTCTGCATCAGAATCTCCTCCCTGCTAATTCCAGACATTTTTCCACCTCTTTCTACCTTCCCAAAGCACCTCAAATCCTCTCATTTTTTCACGAAAGATAGCAGCCTCTCAGATTCCTTCCGGGTCCCAGGCTCAAAAATCCGTTACAGACGAGTTTGCATGGGATTTTATGCCCTCCTTGCCCCTATCTTCCCTCAAAAATACCCTACCTGGGTATACCAACATTGTATACCCCCATAGGGTATTTGTCAATAGGTTAATTCTGCCTTTATACTTTACTGCTTTGTCGCTGACACTGCTGAAATCCAATAACAGTGAAAAGGGGCAGGGGCGAAAGGGGCAGAAGCGAAAGGGACGGCAGCCGGGGTGGGGGGAAGCTCTGCTCGGCCCGGGCAACGCCTCCGCCGGACTAACCGCTAACAAAAGCTAAGACACAAAAGTACTGTGTCTAAGCTTTTGTAGGCGGTGGATTCCGTCTCCGGTCTAAGAGCGCCCTCAAGTGCTTTCGCAG
>CAJUGT010000058.1:0-17748 GCA_910586435.1 uncultured Acetatifactor sp.
AGACAGCCTGTACGGGGCTGTATTTGCCTATGAAGCGAAAAAAAGAGGAAAAAAATGTCTTGTAGTGGAAAAGAGGGATCACATTGCCGGTAATATTTATTGTGAAGATATTCATGGCATCCATGTGCATAAATACGGTGCGCATATCTTCCATACATCGGACAAAAAGATATGGAATTATGTGAATCAGTTTGCGGAATTCAACAATTACATCAATTCTCCTGTGGCGAAATATCAGGGGGAATTATATAATTTGCCTTTTAATATGAATACTTTCAGTAAGATGTGGGGGATTTCCACGCCCAGGGAGGCAAAGGATATTATTGCGGGACAGATTGCGGATTTGAATATCACAGAACCAAAGAACTTGGAGGAACAGGCTCTTTCCCTTGTGGGCAGGGACGTATATGAGAAATTAATCAAAGGATATACGGAGAAACAGTGGGGGCGTGACTGTAAGGACTTGCCTTCGTTTATCATCAAAAGGCTGCCCCTGCGCTTTATATATGACAATAATTATTTCAATGATCGTTATCAGGGAATCCCTATCGGCGGGTATAATAAGATCGTGGAAAAGCTCCTGGAAGGAACGGAGGTCCGCCTGAATGTGGATTACCTGGAGAACAGAGCAGAATTGGATGCCATGGCGGACAAAATGATTTACACTGGGATGATAGACCGGTTTTATGATTACAGATTGGGTGTGCTGGAATATCGCAGTGTCCGTTTTGAGACGGAAGAACTTGATATGGAGAATTATCAGGGGAACGCAGTGGTAAACTATACAGAGAGAGAAGTGCCGTTTACGCGTATTATTGAGCACAAGCATTTTGAATTTGGAACACAGCCTACTACCGTTATTTCCAGGGAATATTCCAGTGAGTGGAAAAAGGGAGATGAGCCTTATTATCCTGTGAACAACGACAGAAATAATGCTCTTTATGAGGAATACAGGGCATTGGCAGAGAGGGAGAACAGGGTTATTTTCGGCGGAAGGCTGGGTGGATACAAATATTATGATATGGACAAGGTAATCATGGCGGCACTGGATCTGTGCGGGAAAGAACTTGGATGACAGGAGGACGGAATGAAGATTCAGAAGATATTGTATCCGGAAGTCGGCAGGTGCATGGAACAGGAAATGTATTTCCACTTTGGAGGAAAGATAGACACCAGCCCCACACGTCCTTGGATTATAGAGGGAACGCAGGCTTATAAACAGACAGAACAACGCAATATGGAGCGTGTGGAACTGGATGAGGTCCAAAAAGTGATTACCTTTGAAAAACATGGAAAAATATGGTTTGATACTTATTTCAACGGTTTTTCCATACAGAAATGGATGAAATACACTGTTTTAAGCGAAGTTTCTTTAAAGCTGACCTTAAGTGGAAAATTCCGTGTGACATTATACGGCAAGGAAGCCATACATGATGAAGTAAATGAAAGTGTGTTCAGCAGAACTATTGTGGAGACAAAGGAACCGAAAGAGTTTGAGTTTTCTTACAAAAACGGGAATGGGAAAGGGATGTATACCTTCTGGCTGGAGGCTTTGGAGGACGGAAGCAGATTTTTCGGCGGAGAATATGTGGGAAATATTCCGAAAGAACAGGTGCGGGATGTGAAAATCGGCATTGGAATCTGCACTTTTAAAAGGGAAGCTTTTATTGAGAAAAATCTCCGAATTCTCAGGGAAGCCGTGCTGGAAAATGAGGATTCTCCTCTTTATGGACATCTGGAGGTATTTGTGGCGGACAACGGCAAAACATTGGAGGCCGAGAAGCTGCAAGGGAATCAAATCCATATCTATCCAAACCGCAATCTGGGAGGAGCGGGCGGATTTACCAGAGATTTGATGGAAATGAGGGCAGGAAATGACACATGGAAAATCACTCATGCGCTTTTGATGGACGATGACATTGTGATTGAGCCGGAAGCTCTGGTGAAGACTTATACCATTCTCTCCATACTGAAGGATGAGTATGCGGATGCTTTTGTGGGTGGGTCAATGCTTCGGCTGGACAAGCAGTATCTTCAGGTGGAGTCCGGCGCCAGCTGGAATGGAGGCCAGTTGAATTCACTGAAACGAAATCTGGATCTGCGGGAAGCGGTAAACTGTCTCTTTAACGAGGTGGAGGAATATACGGAATTTAACGCGTGGTGGTATTGCTGTTTTCCCCTTGGCGTGGTGAGGGACGACAATTTGCCAATGCCGATATTTATCCGGGGAGACGATTTGGAATATGGTCTGCGCAATATGAAACATCTGATACTGATGAACGGAATCTGTGTGTGGCATGAGCCTTTTGAGAACAAATATTCTTCCTTCCTGGAGTATTATATTATCAGGAATCAGTTAATCGACAACGCTTTTCACTGTCCATGGTATGGCGCAAAACAGCTCAAGCGGGAGGCATGGACCCGCTGTAAGCAGGAAATCATGTTCTATCGGTATAAAAATGTGGATCTGTATCTGCAAGGGGTGAAAGATTTCCTGAAAGGCCCGGGATGGCTTATGGAACAGGACGGAGAAGAACTGCACAAACAGATTATGGCAGCAGGGTACAAGGCTCAGGATGTGGAAAAACTGCCCATGGCCTTTGATTATGAAGAATATGAACAGAGTCGGAAGACAGAGGATACCGTAAATGCCAGAATAAAACGTATTTTGACATTTAACGGACTGTTTCTTCGGGCCAGGGGTGAAAATATCGTTCCGGTTTCCATGGTAAAATCCATTATGTTTTATCGCAGAAAACGTGTCATGCATTATGATGTGACCAGCCATAAAGGGTTTATCACTGAGAGGAATGTGGGAACTTCTCTGAGATATATGTTTCGGACAGTCCTGTTTCTGAACACAGTTTCAGGAAAGCTGAAGAAGGCGCAGAACGCGTACCGCACGGAAGGGCTGAAGCTTCGCACGGAGGCGTTCTGGAACCGGTATCTTGGGTTGAAATAGGTAGGGCGAAAGGATGTTACTATATGAAAAAGAAGTTACTCATTTCGGCAGCGGCTGCTGTGTACACCATATTGGTTTTGGGCCTGTGCTTTCAGGTGTTTGATATGGGGGACATTCATATTGGGACTCGTGTGGAAGATCCGGGGGAGGTAAACAATGTGGAAACCCCGGCGCCTCCAATGGAGCCGGAGCGAAATCTGGTGGATGCGGAGAGAGACTTTTCTTATCAGGAAGGGCCTCATCTGGAATATGCCGCCTATGGACAGCCGGGGAGGTATGTGGAATCAGAAGACCTGGTGTTGCTGGAAGAAGATAGATATAATATTCTGGTGCGTTTCCAACTGCCTGAACTTGAGCGGATGAGTGAAGAAGACGCGGCTCTGAAGATGGCTGATTTGCAGGTGTTTCGTAAGATGAATTTGCTGGGAGCGGACAGTGCGTCCTTTGTCACTCCGGAATATAATTGGAAAAAAGTTTATAGTGATTCCTTGGCGGAACTGGAGAAGACCTGGGCATCATTTGGGAAGACAGCGGTGTATGAAGGAGAGACTGCTTCCAGCCTGAACATTTTTTTGCAGGAGCATGTGGGATATCATGTTGAGATCGGCACAAAGAAGCTTGTTTTGGATGAAACAATTCAGGTGCCGTCAAATATATCCATTGACGGTCAGGGAGTGGAGATTGTTTCTGAGACAGGAATAGAATATGCCATCCATATGAATGGTGTGGAAAATGTGGTGATTCAAAATATAAAGCTTTTGGGGGGATTTGAAAGGGGAATTTATATTGTGGAGTCCCATCATGTGCTTTTATACCGTAATGAAGTGGCAAATGGAGGGTATAAGGGAATTATTGTCATGGGAGACAACCAATATATCAATCTGGTTGGGAACTCTGTGCATGATAACGCATGGGGAGCGGTGGTGTTTCAGGGAAGTATCTCCAACAGCATTATTCAGCACAATACGATTTACGCCAATAAAGGTCCCCGCAACCTGGGAGCGGGGCTGGTATTGAGCGCGGTTCCAATCACAGATCTCTACAGGCCTTATGAACAGGACCACGGTTTTGATGAATATCTCTATAATATGTTGGACGGTCCCCATGATGTTGTGGTGAAAGACAATGATATTCTGGACAATTATTCTTCCGGCGTTTATCTGGATGGTGCTTATGAAGTGTCCGTGATTGATAATCGCATTATTGATAATGAAAAAGAAGGCATGTGTCTGGATTTCGGAACCTTTGGTTCCTACATCAGAGGCAATATTATCCGAAGAAACGGGCATCGAAACAGGCAGACGGACGTTGATCTGGAGAAAGATTTTGTTCTGGGGCTGGGAAGGATGGAGGATGGTTCTTCCACTGCAAAGCTGCCGGGAATTTCACTGGACAATGCCGCTTACAATATTATTTATGATAACATTGTGGAAGATAATTCCGGCACGGGAATTAAAATGGTCAGAAGCGGTTTTCGGAATCTGATATTGTGTAATCTTGTAACGGACAATAACAGAGGGCAAAATGACATGTACCATGGGTTCGGTGTGGAGCTGGGGTATGCCAGACAGCCGGATCAGGAGGTCAAAGGATTGGACTTTGAGCCGGATTACGAAAATATTATTGCCAGGAATGTGATTTCGGGAGTGCATTATTCTGGAATTTATATTGGGGAGGAGTGCTATTGTAATGATTTTATTGATAATGTGATATTGGATTGCACACAGTTTTCCGTGGAAAGTTACAGTGAATTTTTCAACAGTTCTGTGGGAAACAATACGAATGTGCCCATGTTGAATTTTTAGAAAATGAAATGGATAAGAAATAAAGGAAATAATAAATGATATTAAACACAAGATAGGGGGACAGAAACAGCAGAAAACGAAAGAAGGAGCATTATGACCAGGCATGCTGTGCTATTGAAGATTCGCTTTTGAACTTGGCTGAAATCTGTCCGGAGGCGACCACTGTTAGTATGAATGGAAAACCGGCGTTCTGTTCCATGATTATAAAGTAACATTCTATCATTTTGGAATGGAGCATGGGGCCGTGTATTGCGGAGCTTGGACGTTACCTCCATAAAATAAGAAGAGACCTTGAACAGTTGGGGTTATGAAGTGGAAATTTTTGGAGATGTTTGAAGCATGTTCGTAGTGAACAAAAGCGTTGTAACAGGGTGTTTGAATTGTTTCAAAAGACTGCTTATCAGATCTTCTCAGAAAGTTTACGCATTGACAAATAATATAACAACTAATATAATTATAAATAAATATGGTGCTAGTGTAACGATACATTTATTTTTAGCATAACTATCATATCAATAGTTTGCAAAATTAATTGTCAAACAAGGAAATTTGTCAGGCTGAATATAATCGTGTCAGCACACTAGAACATTAGTCTGTAAATGTGTTGGTATTTAATATTGTTTATTTTCAGGTTACATATATACCAGATATTCAGGCTGAAAATTATAACCACCGACACACTTTCGAGCTAACGCCATACAATTTTATGGGAACAAATTCACAAAACGGCCTGGTAGTGTTGCTCAGGCAATTTTGCGGATAATGATAATCTGCGAAATATTTTGTCTGGGCTTACATTATGTATGAGGCCGAATCAAAGACTGCTCAGTGCAACAGCCTGACACCCAGGCAAAAAATTAACAGGAGGAAAAACAGGATGAAGCATTTACGGAAAATGTTGGGTACATTTCTTATGGCGATTGCGATATTTGTGCTTGTGCCTACATTGACAACAAAAGCTGAAGGCTTAACCGGATTGCAGCCCAGTGCTGACGGCAAGTGGTACTATTTTGTAGACGGAGATGTCAATTACAACTTTACAGGTTTAGTTTATGATGAAGTTGTGGGTTGGTGGCTTGTTAGGGATGGTGTGGTCGATTTTGACTATACAGGTCTGTGGAATGATCCAAACTGCGGCTGGTGGCTGATCAGCGGCGGAACCGTGGCGTTCGATTATACGGGTCTGTGGAATGATCCGAACTGCGGCTGGTGGCTGATCAGCGGCGGAACCGTGGCGTTTGATTATACGGGTCTGTGGAATGATCCGAACTGCGGCTGGTGGCTGATCAGCGGCGGAACTGTGGCATTCGACTATACAGGTCTCTGGGGTGATGTCGCTTATGGTTGGTGGTATGTAGAGAAAGGAACAGTTGCCTTTTGGTATACTGGCCTGGCTGCTAATGATATAGGAACATGGTATTGTACAGGTGGAATGCTAGACTTTGGATATACTGGCATGGTGACAGTCAATGGGATACAGTACAATGTAGCAAACGGGTTTGTAACCGGAACTGTAAATGATGGTACAGTAGAACCGGGCAATGGTGATGTATATAAACCAGGGGAAAAACTGAGTGGCAAGATCACTGGTGGTGTTGTTCTTATAGTAAGCAATGAAAATCCGGAATATGCGCTGACTGCTGTAGAAGATCCGCTGGCAGCTGGTCAATGCAACCTCGTAATGTCAAAACTTACTGGTGATGAATCCCAGAAGTTTTTGGTAGCTTATGACAGCGATAATGATATTTACTCTTTCCTGTCCATGAAGTATGCGAATGTGGAAGGAAATAATGCAGATAATAAATGGGTGA
Organism: uncultured Acetatifactor sp.; assembly: GCA_910586435.1. Lineage (GTDB taxonomy): Bacteria > Bacillota > Clostridia > Lachnospirales > Lachnospiraceae > Acetatifactor. Next base: position 6,579 of record CAJUGT010000058.1, read on the forward strand.
TTAATGCGCCAAACAGCGGATGGGCTGCGGATACTGCAGGAAATGCGGACAATGTTAATGTGGTTGCTGTGGGGCATGGTAACTTTCAAAATGGCTCTTGGGTAATGGATGAAGTTGCTTCTGGGGAGTATACGCTTAGGTGCTGGCGGCCTGGTGATCAAGGTGCTCTTGGATATACCGTGATGGCTTATATGGGCATAGCTGGTCAATTAACAGAAGGAGTCAATGTACAAGCATGCGCAAATGGCGGCAAAATGCTTACCTTCAATCTTGTATCGCCCTATTCCCAGACATTAGCAAGTGGTACTTACAGGATAGGACTTGCAGATGATAACGGAAAATTGTTTGCTATGGATGGAGCATCAGTCAAAGACTTAGCTAGATTGGTGGCAGTAAATAAGACTGGCAGTACAGAGCAGTTGTTTGATATTATTTGTACCGATTCAGTGAAAGGCTTATATATGATCCGGAACCACAATTCCAGAAAATACCTGAATCTTGTAAATGGTTCAATTGATATCGGCGCAGGTATTGAACAGATTGAGTGGACGGAAGGTGATGCAGCTGCCAGGTTATGGTATATCCAGGCAAGAGGCAATAACACGTACAGCCTTATTAACCATAACAGTAATCAGGTACTTACGGTAACTGGAAATACAGTTACACAGGGACTTGGGAATGACACCAATTCGCAGAAATTTGTTTTTGAAGTTCAGGAGACAGGGAATGAGGCCATAGCTTCTGGAGTATATAGCACAGAAAACACTTACTATAGATTTTCACATATAGGTTCCGGCGTTTATAATGTATATTCCATTACTAAGGGAGGATATTGCACGGTATCTGAAAACAGTATAGCTTTAACAACAACGGATACAGGCATTGGATCAAAATGGAAGGTAACGGAAACCGGTGGAAAGTATGTAGTACAATCACTGGCCAATAATATGTACCTCAATAAGGAAGGCGAATTGACAGCCACAGCAGAGGAATTGTTATTGACAGATGCCAGCGATTCTATTACAAATTATGCAATGCGTTATGATTTGAGTACTCTTGAATATCTGAAGGGCACGGATTACAGCAATGTACAGATTTTGAAACGGTTAAATGCAATGAATCTTAAGGCTGAAGATTTACTTGATCCTATTCCTAAGATGAATCAGATTGAGCAGGAAGTAAAGGATGCGCTGAGTGCTCTGCCTACAAACTATGTGTCGTTTAATGGAACCACTGTCAAAGAGCTGAATGAATTTATGCAGGATAATATGGGAAAAATTGTTCAGTTGACGCAGGATATCCAAGTTAAGCCGATGCCACTGGGTGATGGAAATTATGATGAAGGGCAGATTCGTATTCCGTCCAATGTCATTCTGGATGGTAATGGATATCGTTTGGTTCAGGCTTGCGCAGATACAGATCTTACGAATGTAGGAATTGTATTCAGATATAATGATAAGAGAAATAATAGCGCATTAACAACATCTTCATACTGTGGTGTATGGAATTTAACCAGTGAGATTCCGTATAAGGGTTGTACACTGGAAACGGTTGGTGCGGATTATATCAGCATCAAGGGAAATAACTTTACCAATGCGAAGATAAGTGCCATTTTAATGAGCAAAAATTTTGGTGAGACGAAATACGGAGTTATCAGTGGAAACACATTAAGCACTCCAGATGGCGGCGATACCTTGGGAGTTCATGGTGACAGCAATATGTTGATCATTGAGGGGAATACAATCACAAACAGTGGTGAATATGGCTTAATGTTAAGCTACCTGAATGAAGATATTGTTGAACGTGTAGAAGATGAAATCGGTGGGCCGCATGATATACTTGTACGGAACAATTTCATAAGTGGTGCGAATGCCTGTGCAATGTATTGTCTGGGAACATATCAAGTATACATTACAGACAATGAACTGTGTAACAGCCAGCTGGAAGGCATCTGTTTTGATAGTGGTTGTATCGGAAACTATTTCTATAACAATAAAGTGCATGATACCTCTTTGTCAGGTGGATTGCCTGGAGTTTCTGTAGACAATGGTATTTATAATATTATTGATAATAATCAGGTGTACGACAATGATTGTGTAGGAATCAAAATCGTTCGTGCCGGATATGGTACTATTGTTGTGAACAATTTGTGTGCAAATAATAATCATGGTAGTGCCAATGGCAGCAAGAGCAATATCGGTATCAGTATAGAGGTTAAGGAGCTTGGTGAAAATGAAAGCCATCTTATTGATGTTTTGGATGTATTTGGAAGCGACAGCAATGTAGTCTATAATAACACCATATTAGGCGGACATTATCGTTCGGTCGCAATTAGCGAAGCATTGAAGCGGGGGGCTCAAACCTACAACAATCGCAATAATGTTGTAAAGTACAATAAATTCTTAGATGCCAGCGACTATTTAGGAGTAGATTTTTCTGAACTACCAAATATTGTGGTAGACAACGAAATTTTTACTGAATAGGTAATCTTCTATGTAGCAATCTGGGGTTGCTGTTCGGGAAATCTTGGACGGCAACCCCTTCTTTTTTTACTTTTTGTTTTTCTCAAGAAAGAAACTTCATGCAATGTGAGGAAAAGAAATAAATGAAAAAAAATAGAGTTCAGTATATAGATATTGCAAGGGGAATTGCAATAATATGCATTATTATAGGGCATCTTGATAATTATCAGATAGTTCGAGTTGTATATACTTTTCATGTACCTATCTTCTTTTTTATTACAGGATATTTTACCAGTGCAAATCTCCCTATAAAAAAATTTATAAAAAACAAGGTTCATACCCTGATGCTTCCCTACATGTATGCAAGTCTTGCATTGATCATTATGAATACATTAAAAAGCTTTGTCTTCATAGGAAGTAATGCCGCAAAAGATACTTTTTTGGAATGGGTATACGCAGCCATTTATGGTGCGGGTGTCACAATATATCAACCATTTTACATTAGAGCAATTGGTGCCTTATGGTTCCTTTGGGCAACATTTTGGGGTAGTATATTTTTGCGTTTTTTGTTATCTGTTCGAGGAGAGAGAATAAGAATAGCTTTAGTTTTGGTTTTATTTTTTGCGGGATACTGGTCTCGCAATTTATTCTGGTTTCCTTTTTGCATTCAAGCAGGATTTTGTGCGACTTTATTTTTGTATTTAGGATACCTTGTTCGGATTTCCAGAGAATACTTTCAGAAAGTGCCTATGGAGGTAAAAGCATTTGGTACAATATTGGCATTATTTTTCTGGATAAATTTTATAAATAATTATCAATCATTTGCGCTTGTCTGTTGTGAGATAGGAAGAGGAATGATAGATATCTTCAGCTGTATATGCGCCTGCTATATCATAATTCTTGTTTCGCAATACATTGAAAATCATATCAGTGTATTTTCTAAATTTTTTTCTTTTTGTGGAAAAAATAGTCTACTTGTGTTATGTATCCATAATACAGAACACAATGTTTTGCCATGGTGGGAAGTGTCACAGAAATTGGTGAATCATGGTATGCCTGAATCCTTTCGATTATATTTTTTTATTGTTGCAAAAATAATTTTGATAATGGTATTAACGGTGATATTCGCAAAGTTACAATCAATCAAAATGCCAAACAAGCATTGATTTTTCTGTTTATGTTCACGTCCAATGTCATTATACTGGTAAACGGTATCTACCGTATATTATTGAGGCGAAAAACTCAAAATAGATTTTTGAGAAGTTTTAAAAATGAGCCAGTAGTTTGTGGGTATCAGGTTTACCATAGGGTTGAAAAGATGATTATTTTCTGATGCAGGTTATTAAATGTTTTTTAATGCTGTCATACAGGTACCGGAGAAGCAATGGTCCGGCCAGACCGAAGAACACATACCATACATTGCATTGCCACAAGGGTTCATAGCGATACCAGGCAGTGGAGCGGAACGCTTCAAAGTCAAAAGGGATATGGATCACGGACATTTTGGTCAAAACTGCAAGCAGCAAATTATATAGATTAAAAAACAGAATATGATGCATCATAATTGTAAAAGTGTGGTTAGAGATATAGTTTACCAGTTTATTATCGCTCCAGATTGGCACAAGCATATCTGAAACAGTCAGCCAGAAACATATACCTGATAGGGAAGTGAGGAAAGGGATAAAATAGTAATCATTCAAAAAGCCTGACATGTTAACCAGGTCAATAAAATTCAGATCATGGGTGATATAAAGCAGTACTGAATTAATGGCAACCGGCAGAAAGAGCAGCAATATCTTGGGTATTTTTTTGAATGATTTTTCCAAATGCTCCTTGTAAAAATATCCAAATTGGTAAAAAGCAAGCAGGAATCCCATCTTTAAAATTACAAGATACAAAGGCGCACTGTTATAGCCTTGCCGGGAATAGTAGACACAGGCAATCCCAAAAAGTGAGGTGACAGGCGTAAGGACCCAGTCGTTCCATAGAGGGCCAAGGAGCTTACGGCATATGGCATATATAACGATTACGGTAAATATGGCAGGGATATACCAGCTGGGGCTGTTGATTTGGAACATAAAGCAGCCCAGAAAAGGTTCAACAAACAAGGTATGAAAAGTAATCGGTTCCCCGTATTGGATGAGATCAAATGATCTTAAAATATTGACAAGGACGCCATAGGTGAGATTCCACAAAAAAAATGGGAGGTAAAGAGTTTTGATTTTAGTCAGAAGGTAATGAGATAATTTATCCAGCTTCTGTGGTTTGAAAAAGTATCCGGATATAAAAGCGAATAAGGGCATAAAGAAGGAATTATACGGCATGATATTTGCCATAATGTAGAAGGGACTCAGGGCATGGGCGTCTACGACGAAGAAGATAGCGATGGCAGATAATATCATAAACTGTTTGTTGTTTTTTGGGGATAATTCGCTCATTAGCCAAATCCTTTCTTTTAGTAGGGTGTCTTTAGGTTTTATATTACAGCGTGCTGAGGGTAGAAAAAAAGTTATTCTACAATATCAGCACTTTTATTATAGCTGAAAACGCATAAGTGTCAACTGATTTTAGGGGGGTATCCTATGTAACTGTTATCTCCGTTCACAGTAACTGTCTGGGATTTGTTTTAGCTTTTAGGCCGGGCAAAGCCACCTGTTATGTTATCGTGTATTTTATCATATTTTATATCATAAGGCAACAAAGTAAATTTTTTATCTTCCATCTATTTACACCTTTTCCATTTTATGATACACTGTTTATCGACATACGATAAAAGCATAAATTATGAAGGAGGAAAAAAATTTGAAGAAAACATTAGTATCATTGCTGTTTTCTGCTGCGCTTGTTTTTTCGGCAATGCCCATGTTGCAGGCGGAAGCTTCGCAAATGGAAGCGGTGTCCATGGACTCCATGCGGGTAGAGACAGGAACCTTTGGAGTGGAGGTGGACGAGCCTCTGATTTCCGGTTCATATTCGGACATGCAGAATAAACCTGCTGCGGAACTGAACACGGAAGCAATATATGTTCCGAATAAGGCGGTTGTCATTGATGGCAAAGCCTACATGTTTATGGAAGTTGCAGGGGATACAGAAGATTATTCCAAAAGTTATTATTTTTATGCTTATGATGAAGATGGGGAGAATGTATATTCTTCAAGCTACAGCTCATATGATGGAGTGCGGGTTGTCAGGTTTCAGCTGGATTCCCTGAGCGGAAGCAAGAAAATGATGGTGGCGGTATACGAGGGTACAAGTGATGAAAATGGATATTCTTATGACCTGATTGCCGCAAAAAATGTCACCGTAGCACCGGTGGAATGGGCGGGCGGTTCTAATCTGTCCGTGATCAGAACGGCATCGGAGAATACAAGTGTGAGTCTTTATGCGTATCTGCCGGAAGAAGTGGATGGGAAGGATGTTGCCATAGGGTTGTATGACGGGAATACCCTGATTGGCGTTACAGATAGCATCTCCAAACATTCCAGCAGTTCAGTGGAGGTAACCTCTGTTCTTGGAGGAACTGGCAATGGGAAGTATTATGTGTATCTGGATAAGTCAAGGCCTTATTATTCAGGACAGATTCAGTTTTCCAGGTTGCCTGCGGCAGGGAAAGTATATTCCTTAAAGGCTGTGGCGGATGGAAAGGTATTTAATCTGGGAGAAGTCAGGGCAGAGGGTGGTCCCTACGTCTTCGGCGCGTATTCCAGCGGTGAGTATCAGGGAAAGCAGGCAGTGGTTAATGTTTATGCGGGAGGGTACCGTCTTGAGGACCTGACAGTGGAGCTTCGCGACTCGGAAACAGGTCAGACAGTGGCTACCAGCACTGGCGCCCAGGCGCTCCAAACCAGTAAAACAAATTTGTATTATAAATTGGCTACCGACAAGACTCTGGAGGAGCTGAATGGCGCAAGAATTGTTGTATTGGCAGGAGGTAAGCAGGTATACAGAGGAAATAGTTTCAGCCTCAATCCAGGTATTGCGGATGCCTACTATGACCATGTACAGGACGCAGTGGTGGCGAGGACATATGCTATTCCGGACGGAGTTCTTGTGACTGCTTCCGTGGAGAATGGAAGTGTGGAGTATAAGGGCGAGGGCCAGGTCCATGGGGATATCCTGGTACTTAAGTTCTATAAGGATGGTGTGCCTACCCGGCTTCCGGATGGCTATAATAGTATTGATTACAAGTTTACGCTTCCGGACATGGACGAAGATTCCGATTTTGGCAGTGTGGATGTCTTTAATGAAGATAACGAAGTGAACTCTCTGGCTCAGAGCTATTTCTTTGTAGGAGAACAGATTGCGGTTGACTTCACGGTGGACAAGGGCCGTATGATTGCGGAGAAAGGGTTTACTGCGGTACTGGAAAAATCAGGTGAGCAGGTAGGTCAGGCATTGAATCTCTCCGCAGCGGAAACCACTCGCAACAATGTGGCATGTTGGAGACTGACGGGAAGTTTCCCTCCAGTGGAAGCAGGTAATTACAGCCTGGAAATCCGGAATGGAACAGAGGAAGCAGACAGATTTACCAGTTATTCTATCTATGTGATGGATCCTACAAAAGTGTACGGCAGAGTGGGCGGCGCTAATTCATATACTGATGCCGGCATCAGCAGAAGTTTAAATCTCAGTATTCCCTATGGAATGAAAGGCGCAGACGGCACAGAATGGTATGACCGTAATCTTTTCGCTCTTATAGTGACGGATGTTGCGGGAAATGATGTGGGAATGACCTTAACCATGAGAAATAGTACAAGCAACACTAACATGTACTTTGATATGGGAAATGTTGCGCCGGATTTGTGCAATGTGAATGTGCAAGCTACCTATAATGGTCAGCCGGTGTACGATATCACGAAGATTGCGGAGAACAAACCTATAAATACCAAGGTGAATCCAAATTCAAGTTATACTGTCAGCAGTTATGTACGTTCGGAGGGAATATACACTTATGAGATAGGGTTCAGGCCCACGGCGGCAACTTTTGTTGGTGTTGTAAAAGCCGGCACCATGGATGTGGTAAAGAACTTTGAACTTCCGGCTAATGTGGTGACGTATTTTACGGAGGACATGCTTTCCGGATTGGAATACAATAATGCAAAGGAAGCCTATACTGTCTATTTTTATGAAATCGGCGGTAATGGCATCCGCAGCATTTCTGATGTGTATTTTGGAATTCAACAGCAGGAACAGGTGACAAACGGCATAGGTCGGGGGCAGGATGGTTCTTATTATCTTTTCCAGGATGGCGTCGTAAATACCGCTTATACAGGCTTGTATGAATGGAAGGGCAATTGGGTATGCATTGTCTCTGGAAAGGTGGAATATAGTTACACAGGTCTCGTGCTCTTCAATGATATTTGGTGGTATGTAAGCGATGGTGTGGTGGACTTTGACTATACCGGACTTGTGGAGTATGGCGGCGCATGGTGGTGTGTGTCCGGCGGTTCAGTGAACTTTGATTATACGGGCCTGGTATTCTTTAACGGTGTTTGGTGGTATGTGACTGGCGGTATGGTAGACTTTAATTATACCGGTCTTGTGCTTTTTAATGATGTATGGTGGTGTGTCATTGGAGGCGCTGTGAATTTTGATTACACCGGTCTTGTACTTTTCAATGATGTATGGTGGTATGTAACCGGGGGCGCAGTGGACTTTAACTATGTAGGTCTTGTGTTCTATGGAGACGCATGGTGGTGTGTGTCCGGCGGTTCAGTGAATTTCGGCTATACTGGTCTTGTGGAGTATGGCGGCACATGGTGGTATGTAACCAATGGCTTGGTGGACTTTAATTACACTGGTCTTTTATACTTTAATGATACCTGGTGGTGTGTCATTGGCGGCGCAGTGAATTTTGATTACGCAGGCCTTGTAGAGTATGATGGTATCTGGTGGTATGTATCCGGCGGTTCGGTGAACTTTGCTTATACCGGCCTTGTGGAACTTGACGGTATCTGGTGGTATGTGACCGGGGGCCAGGTGGATTTTGGTTACACTGGTCTTGTGGAACTTGACGGTATCTGGTGGTATGTATCCGGCGGTATGGTATCCGGTGAGGCATATGGTCTGGTGGAATTTAATGGTCAGTGGTGGTATGTAGCCGGAGGCAGAGTTGATTTTGAGTATACCGGTGCAGTACAACATGTGGATGGAGTTACATATAATGTGGTGAACGGTGTAGTTGTGTTCTAAGAGGGGCATGACAGCCGGTTGTGAAAAGCAGGGGCTTCCCGCAGGCATAGATGGCTTGCGGGGAGTCCTGTTTTTGTTTTTTCCAAAAAGCTGAGGTTCTGCTTTCTGAATGCTGGAGATTATTACGACAAACGCATGAATGAACAATCTATAAACAATTTGTAAATGTTGAATCGCTGTATGCGATTATTTTGGGTTTAAATTCGTTTTTTTGATTTTCATAGTTCCAAAATCGCATCAGGAATTATGAAAGATTGTGTTTTAAAATATTCATAATTTATTTACTCATGCGTTTGTCGTGGGAGATTATTGGAAAATATTGCGGACAAATATGAATTTTGATATAATCATATATGGTGCAATTTGGTCTGGTCTTATGTGCAAAAGTGTGAAATCTTATGGCTTTCCTTTATTCCCGCGGGCAATGAGCCAAGCGGCCGTGCTTGCACGGACAGTTGGCGAATGCCGCGAGGGTCAAATACCCCGCCCCTTGGGGCGTTGCAAGCTTGATACCCCATTGCTTGCAGCGGGGTCTTTGATTGCAGAAGGATGCGCTTAAGTCAATTGTGATAGAAACAGGAAGTTATGTACAGGAGAATTTCGGGAGAAATGGTGTGGATGAGGCAAAATAAAAGGCAGAAGGGTAATAGTGATAATAGCTTGTTTGAAAGGTGGAGATTTAAACCTGTATATGGTATATTGGCGGCTGTATTTTTGCAGTGGCCCGGCTCAGTACAGGCGGCATTTGAGGCAGATGGCAGGCAGGAAGCATCCAATGAGTGGGATAATGAAGGACAGGAAACTTCTGAAGCTCTCTATGGAGACAGCGCAGGGCAGGAGGATTTGGATATTACATACGAAGGGTATATTGGGGAGGAGGATTTTGAGGCGGAGAGCATTGATTCCTCTGAAGAAGGAGAAATGCTGATTTCCGCTAAGGCAGCAGAGGGGCGCTATCGGACGGAGAGGCTGCCAGCCATCAGAAATCAGGGAAATTATAATGTTTGCTGGGCGATTTCGGCACTTTCTTTATTGGAAATCAATTTGGCGCAGAAAGGATATTTGGAGCCGGATTTTTCCGATTTGCATCTGGCTTATTATTCCTATTATTCTGTGAACGATCCTTTGGGTGGGCTGGAAGGTGATGATTATTATTATAGAGGCAATGAAGGCTCTTTTCTGAGCCGGGGAGGGAATTATACCATGGCTCTGAATGCTCTTTCGGATTGGCTTGGGGCAGCGGAAGAGGGATTGGTTCCGTACAGTCAGGAGACAGGGCGGGAGATTGTGGCAAATGGTTTACCAAAGGAATACGCATTCAGGGATGTGGCATATATACATAACTTTTATGCCGTGGACATGGGGAGTCCATGGGAAGTAAAACAGGCAATTGTGGAATATGGCGCAGTGGCAATCAGTTATTTTTCGGATTTGGCTACAAGGGACAGCTGGTATTATCGTGAGGGGACAGCAGGGTATTATTGCTTTGATTCCAGAAGTCAAAACCATGGGGTTGTCATAGTGGGGTGGGATGATGAATATGATGCGGCTAATTTTGCCCAGGCCCCGCCTGGAAAAGGGGCTTGGATTGTTCGGAACAGTTGGGGAGAGGAATTTGGGCAGGGTGGCTATTTTTATTTATCTTATTTTGATAAGAGTATAGCATCAATTGCTGTGGCGGCTGAGGCGGTGTTTTCCGGAAAATATGATCATAATTATCAGTATGATGGGGCAATTTACAGTACCCTTCTTACGGATCACACAAATCAGGATTGGGTCAAGGCGGCAAATGTTTTTTCAGCCAGTGGAAACCCGGGGGGAAGAGAGGAGATTAAGGCAATTTCCTTTGAGACAGGGCATGCCCGTTGCGGGTATGAAGTCAGTGTGTATGTCAATCCAACAGATTCGGATAACCCTGAAAGTGGTACGCTTGCGGCGTATGAGGAGGGAATTACGTCCTTTGTGGGGAAATACGTGGTGGAATTGTCAAGGCCGGTATATGTGGAAGAAGGAAATTCTTTTGCCGTAGTAGTGGCTTTGTATGATGGTGGGAATGGCACAGGGATAAAAGCGGAGCGTTCGGCTTCATATAGCCACATTGTCTCTAAGGCAAGGGCAGAAAGTGGTCAAAGTTATCTATACCAGAGTGCGGAGGGCAGTTGGTCTGACTATGGAAGGGAAAATAACGCAAATATCAGGATAAAGGCATACACGGTAAATTGTAAAAGGATATGGGAAGAGCTGCGCCAGGATGAGTATGGGATTTGGAGGTACTACAGAAATGGAGCGGCGGATTATCAATACGTGGGTCTTGCTGCAAATGAATATGGCTGGTGGTATGTGGAGAATGGAGGAATTAATTTTGGCTATACGGGCTTGACGCCAAATGAGTACGGCTGGTGGTATGTGGAGAATGGAGGAATTAATTTTGGCTATACGGGCTTGACGCCAAATGAGTACGGCTGGTGGTATGTAGAGAATGGAGGAATCAATTTTGGCTATACGGGCCTGGTGCC
>CAJUGT010000058.1:17848-22420 GCA_910586435.1 uncultured Acetatifactor sp.
GCTGGTGGTATGTAGAGAATGGAGGAATCAATTTTGGCTATACGGGCCTGGTGCCGAATGAGTATGGCTGGTGGTATGTGGAGAATGGAGGAATTAATTTTGGCTATACGGGCCTGGTGCCGAATGAGTATGGCTGGTGGTATGTAGAGAATGGAGGAATCAATTTTGGCTATACGGGCCTGGTGCCAAATGAGTATGGCTGGTGGTATGTGGAGAATGGAGGAATCAATTTTGGCTATACGGGCTTGGTGCCAAATGAGCATGGTTGGTGGTACGTGGAGAATGGGATGGTAAATTTTGCGCATACAGTTTCTGTCTAATCCTGAGTAAAATAAGACTGGAGCAAATCTGTTTCTATCATTCAGATTTGCTCCAGTCTTATTTTGGAATCTACTACCCTATTGCGTTCATCCTTGAGTAATCAGCATTTGTTTTTTGCGCCGACACTGCGTTGTGGTCATTCAATGATGCCAACGCAGTGCTTCCTTCGCCTTGTTCTGACGCAACAATCAAGCACTGAGTACTTCAAAATGAATGCACTGGTGTACTAGTATACTACTTTACCGCCAATGACCTGATAGGTATTGCCTTCATAGGGGACAAATCCCGTGAAGCCGAAGTCAATCTTGGCATTTGCCACATACCACCAGCCAACCACCGGATCATAGGCAAGTCCCGTATAATTAAAGTCAATGGTACCGTTTTGGAGATACCACCATCCAGATTCATTCTCTACCAATCCGGATGCGCCAAAGTTTACGATACCGCCGTTCACATATCTCCAGCCCAAAACAGAATCATAGACCAGTCCGGTATAGTCAAATATAACTTTTCCATGATTTACATACCACCAGCCGACTTCGTTTTGCACCAGTCCTGTATAATCAAAGATAACCTGTCCATGGTTGATATACCACCATCCCTGTTCGTTTTGTGCCAGTCCTGTATAATCTAACATGGCTTTTCCGTGGTTGACATACCACCAGCCGACTTCATTCTGCACAAGTCCGGTGTATTCAAAAATGAGTTTTCCCTGATTGACATACCACCATCCCTGTTCATTTTCCACCAGTCCAGTATAGCTGAAGATAATTGCGCCTCCGTTGACATACCACCATCCGGATTCGTTTTCTACCAGTCCGGTTGCGCCAAAGTCCACGGTGCCATTTCTTACGAACCACCAGCCGACCACTGGGTCATAGGCCAATCCTGTATAGTCAAAGTTGACGGCGCCCCGTTCTACACGCCACCAGTCATCCTTGAATTGCACTAATCCAGTATAGTCAAACTTAACTTCACCTTTTTCCACATACCACCATCCCTGTTCATTTTCAGCCAGGCCGGTAAAGGAGGTGTCTATGGAGCCATTTTTGTAATAGTACCATTTGTCTTCCGGACCTTTTGCCAAACCAGTTACCACAGAACCGGAATTCCCTTTCAGAGCATAGAATACAGGTGTGGAATTATCCGTCACATACCAGACCACTTTACCCTGGTAATAGACAGGCTGGCAATCGGAAAGGCGCATATCTTTGTTGGTCTGTATCTGGGATATGCTGCCCTGGGAGTCATAGTGGACATAATGAACACCAAAGTCTTTGGGGTCGGGATTATACCACAATACATAACCTCCGTCCGGGCTTTCAGGCGCAATCACAGGCGTCTGGCCTATGGCTGAGAAAGAAGACCATTTGGAAACTCCTTCCGTGGAGAAATCATTCTTCGGAACATATGTAATATAAATATCATGTGTACGGTTCTGATTGTCACTTTGTGACCAATTATATGCCGCCAGATAACCATATCTTGTCTCTGCCAGTCCCCCCAGGGAAGCATTTGTAATATTGGAACCGGAGTTCCCGGAGAAGGATAACAGATTTACACTGGTGGTACCACCGCTGACAAAACTGTTCCTGCCCGCTTTTGCTGCATATCGCATCATAACGGCGGCACGGGGAGAATCACATCCGTGATCCAGGGTGACAATGCTGCCGTCCCCGTCCACCAGAAGGAACTGGTTATAGGAATGGCTTACATATCCAAAACCCACATTTCCTTTTTCGTAATAGGAGTCCGTCACTTTCATGTCGCCCTCCCTGACAGAAAAAGTCAGATTTGCCTGATGATTTTGTCCGTCGTCATCAGAGTACATTACATGGCAGGTACGAATGTATAGCATACCATTATATTCATCACAGCGGAGACTGCCTGCGTCAAAGGGAATGGCAGTGTTAGCGCCTTTCAGAGTAGCGTGATTCAAACGAGTCCAATTCTTGTCATACTTAACTACGCGAATGACTTCAACAGAGTCATTTTCATTGATGTTTTCCTGTCCAAAGATTAGGAAATTATAGTCTTTTCCTGCATAGAAACCACCCCAGATAGGTAATTCCGGTTCCAGGTACCAGCCTTCTTCATAACGGAAAAACATATCATAATTTTCAATGACGACTTTGCCATCCACATATTCCACTCGGGTTAAGCCGTTGCCGTTATCATAAAGGTATGATTTTACTGTCTCAGCCTGACTGTCGTACACCTGTCCTTCTTTGTTGGTACTGGATGCCGGTCCGTTTGCGGATATGAGGACATTGGTGGGATTATCGTTGCTGGAAAACGCAGGGGGCATTTCGTTGGCCGAATAATAACTGTTAAAGTTAATATTGGCAGTTGTAAGAGATTCATTCTGGGATTCAATATTAATGGAATTCCACTTATCTTTTGTACTGTTATAATATACCTGTGTCAGTCCGCCGCAATTATAAAATGCTGCTGAGCCGATGGTGGTCACGCTGTTGGGAATGCTGAGACTTGTAAGGCTCTCACATTCACCGAATGTCCAGGCGCCAATGGTGGTGATGGTGTTGGGGATACTGACGTTAATTAAATCACCACATCCATAAAATGCGCTGTCTCCCATACTTGTCAGATTTTTGGGCAGAGCCAGATTTCCGCTTAAGCTGCTGCATCCGGAGAATGCTCTGTTGGCGATGCTTGTGAGCTGTTCCGGCAATGTCAGTTTTCCGCTGAGGCCGCTGCAACCTTCAAATGTGGAAAGCTTTATGGAAGTCAGGTTCTTGGGCAGCATGAGGCTTCCCTCAAAGCCACTGCAATTGCGGAATGCGCCGGCCCCTAAATTGGTCAGGCTTTCCGGCAGTGTCAGTCCTCCGCTTAAGCCGCTGCATCCTGAAAATGCGTTGTCGCCTATGATTTCCAGGCTGTCAGGAAGCATCAGGCTCCCCTTTAAGCCATTACATCCATTGAAGGCGTTGACACCGATACTCTCAAGGCCATCCGGCAACACCAGACTTCCTTTCAAGCCGCTGCACCCGCTGAAGGTAAATTCTTTAATATCTGTAAGGCGATCCGGCAATGTGAGACTGCCGTTTAAGCCGCTGCATCCGTTAAAAGCATATGCGCCTATATTGATCAGGTTATTGGGCAGATTTAAGTTTCCACGGAGTCCGCTGCACCCATTGAAAGCATTTTTACCGATGATTGTCAGAGTGCTGGGCAATGTCAGGTAGCTGCTGAAACCGCTGCATCCGCTGAAAGCATTGCTTCCAATGCTTGTCAACCCTTCCGGCAGCGTCAGGGCACCTCGTAAGTTCCGGCAATTGCTGAAAGCGTTATTTCCGATGCTGGTTATATTCTTTGGCAATGTCAGAGAGCCGGTGAGTCCGCTGCATCCGCTGAAAGTTTGTGTGCCAATGGTGGTCAGACTGGAGGGTAAAGTCAGATTTCCGTTGAAACCGCTGCAATCATAAAAGGCACTGTTTCCAAGGTTGGTCAGGCTGTTTGGCAAAACCAGGCTGCCGGTGAGTCCACTGCACCCGCTGAAAGCACTGTCACCAATGCTTGTCAGTCCTTCGGGCAGTGTCAGGCTTCCGCTGAACGCTTTACATCCTGAAAAGGCGCCGTATTGTATACTGTATACTTTTCTTCCGTTGATTTGAGCCGGAATAACCAGCTGTCCCCAGTCGGAGGAATTGGAGTCGCCGTTACAGCCCAAGATGACCACGCCGTTTTTCGCAACCCGATAGTTCAGGCTGTATTTTGCGTTATTGTAAGGGATATAGGTTTCGTCGGCCAAGGGTATTGGTTCTCCGTCATCCATTGGTTCATTAGCTGTCTGCTCCATGATATTCTGGCCGTGCTGGATGGAGTGGGGCAATTCCTGCGCTGACACGGTATAGGAACAGGCACCACACAACATTAGGGTCATAGCCATGAGCATTGCTTTTTTCATGTGATATCCTCTCTTTCTTCCTTATCTCATATAATTTTCTATTCTATTACCCTGAAAACAACTTGTCAATATTTTTCAATATATGAGACAATGTTATTATAGTTATGGTTACTGTTCATCCCCAATCGTCCCAGGTGGCTTTTGTCGTTTTCCCAAAAGGGACGGCGGCTGGGGTGGGGGAAGCTCTGCTCGGCCCGGGCAACGCCTCCGCCGGACTAACCGCCAACAAAAGCTAAGACACAAAAGTACTGTGTCTAATCTTTTGTAAGCGGTGGATTCCGTCTCCGGTCTAAGAGCGCCCTCAAGTGCTTTCGCAGAGCTTC
>CAJUGT010000059.1 GCA_910586435.1 uncultured Acetatifactor sp.
GCCTTGATCTCCTTGGGATAATCCGTCACGAATAACGGACGCTTGAATACCTGTTCGGTCAGATAACGCTCATGCTCTGTCTGCAGGTCACAGCCCCAGGACACTTTATAGTCGAATTTGTCGTTGTTTTTCTCCAGAATCTCCACTGCTTCTGTATAGGTCACATGTCCGAACCGGGAATCCAGCACATGGTTCAGCCGCTCCAGCAGTCCCTTGTCCACAAAGGAATTAAAGAACTGCATCTCCTCCGGCGCATGCTCCAGCACATAACGGATCACATATTTCAGCATGGCCTCCGCAATTTCCATATTGTCCTGCAGATCTGCAAATGCCATCTCCGGCTCAATCATCCAGAATTCCGCCGCATGACGGGTGGTATTGGAATTTTCCGCCCGAAACGTAGGCCCAAAAGTATATACATTCTTAAAGGCGAAAGCATATGTCTCCACATTCAGCTGCCCGCTCACAGTTAGGTTCACCGGCTTCCCGAAAAAGTCATTGCCATAATCCACTTTCCCCTCCCCGTCCACAGGAAGGTTAGCCAGATCCAGCGTAGTAACCTGGAACATCTCTCCCGCTCCTTCACAATCGCTTCCCGTGATAATGGGCGTATGGACATAGACGAATCCACGCTCCATAAAAAAGCTATGAATGGCATACGCAATCAGAGACCGCACCCTGAACACCGCCTGGAAGGTATTTGTCCTGGGACGCAAATGGGAAATTGTCCTAAGATATTCAAAAGAATGACGCTTTTTCTGCAACGGATAGTCCGCCGTGGAAGCGCCTTCTACCAGCACCTCTTCCGCCTGCATTTCAAAAGGTTGTTTGGCATTGGGTGTCTCAACAATGGTCCCTTTTACAATCAGCGCCGCACCCACATTTATTTTCCGAAGTTCTTCAAAGTTCGGGAGCTTATCGCCGTATACCACCTGAAGAGTTTCAAAAAAAGTGCCGTCATTCAGTACCAGGAATCCAAAATTTTTGGAGTCCCTGTTGCTCCTTACCCAGCCGCCCACTGTCACCTGTCTGTCAATATAATTTTCACGACTGCGATACAAGTCCTTAATGTCCGTCAAATGTAATCTTTCCTCTGATTCTGTTCCCATATTTACCTCTTTTCCGCATTTTTGCTTTATTATAATATCCGCAATCCGTAATCTCCCTTCTACGGGGCAGTAACCTGTGTGTGTTCCATCAGAAAATCCATCACCCTCTCACTCATTACGTAATTGCGGTATTCTTCTCTGTCATAGTTTCCCAGCAGGGTTTCCACCGTTGTATTGGCGGCAGCCGCTTCTTCTTCCAGTTTTGCCTGAAGTTCTTCATCAGATACCTTCAAATTTTCCTGATTGGCAATTGCCTGCAAAAGCACATCCTGATTTGCCTGCAACCTGGAATAATGACTGACATAATCCTCACTGCTCATCCCCATCATCCCGGCGTATGTCCCCGGATCAATTCCATAATTCATCGCTGACGCCGCAAGGGAATTATAAATTCCTTCGTTGTAAGAGTCCACAAAAGACTGGGGCAATTCCCCCACCACACTCTGCCCAAGAAGCTGTTCCATAATGGCGTTCTGTACATTGTAACGGTAATTTGCCTCTGCGCCTTCCAGAAGGTAGTTGTAAACATATTGCCGCAGTTCCTCCACCGTGGACACATCCGGCACTCCCAAAGCCGCCACCACAGAGTCCTCCATCAAATCTGCCGTAGGAAGAATATAATGTACTGTCACAGTGAAAACTACCCCCTGTCCCGCCAGATCCGTATTTCGATAATTTTCCGGGAAAGTCAGGTTTAAGTCCACCGTGCTTCCTGGCATTACTCCTACCAGCCCATCTTCAAATCCTTCGATAAATCCCCCGGAACCAATGGTCAAATCCGCGCCGGACGCAGTTCCTCCCTCGAAGGCCACTCCATCCTTTTTCCCCACATAATCTATGATGACAGTGTCTCCCATCTCCACCGGGCGATTTGTGACACCGCCATTCTCTTTTGTAACATAACTCTGGTACACCGCCAGTAAAAGCTCATCCCACTGTGCCTCATCCACCGTCGCCGGCGCCACAGTGACACTGAGATTGCTATAATCCCCTAATGTGACATACTGATCGACTTCCATGTCCTTCAGGTTGCGATTCGTCGCCGTAGGCTCCTGACCGCATCCAGCCAGCAAACACACGGACAACAACACCCCTATGACATTCCATAATTTCTTCATAAATTCCTCCTATTTTAAGTCGCTGCGCGACGGCACTAAAGGGTGTGGTTCCTTCGGCGCACACACAGGAGAGACAAATTTCTTTCGGAAGTACCCTCATGAAATTTGCTCTCGTGCGCCTTCGATACCCCACCTGTCCCATGAAATCTTTTTTAAATTTCCTTCCGGGCACCTCCGTTCCGAGACTGTTTTTAAATTTCCTTCCGGGGGCCTCCGTTCTGAGACTGTTTTTAATTTCCTTCCGGGGGCCTCCATTCTGAGACTGTTTTAAATTTCCTCTTGACATTTCTTACCTGGACTATTCCAATCGCCATTTATGGCGATTTGTCCCGTTTGCGGGAACTTATTATGACTAAACTTATCTTCTACCCTGCCGATTCTCATCTTAAAATCAGGGTATGGGACCTATTGTATCATATCTTAATAAAAAATACAATTAGAACCGTTTGGACGCATTTTTCATCAACAAGGCGTTTGAGGGAGGCGACGCAGTGGCATCGTTGGCCGAAAAAACGCAGTCCAATGGGAAATTAGCCAATCAACACCTTCTTTCCTTCAAAAGCAAAGCCATATGCCCGGATTTTATCTATTAGAATTCCTTTCTCTTCCAATACATAGGCGTAACGCTTTTCCTCAATCTGCTTCAAAGCTGCAGCCACGGTATCTTCCAGGCTGTGTTCCTCATCCGGGTCATGCACCTTGAACTCAAAGATGAAAGCATCCTCAGCCTTGTTCCTTGGCTCTAGCATGACATCATATCGTCCGAATCCGCTCTCTCTGTTGGATGTAATGCTGTATCTGTCTGCCAGGTCAACCATCAGCCCCAGCACGAAGCCATGGTAAAACCTTTCAGGTTCCGAAACTTCCGAAGGCCTATTTCCCGTGTCAAAGCAACTGAAGGTGGCAAGGGCTGTCCTGTTCATATAGATGTTCATAGCCTTTTTGTCGCCCAGCAGCAATGCCTTGACAAAGGCATTATAGTCCGGGGTGTATTCAGCGAACCAGCCGTCAATCATACGTTCAAACATCATCCGCACTTCCCAATTTGTCAGCCGCAGTTCATAATCCTCTTTTCCGCGTTCATCAGCCACAACCTGCTCTACTTTCAGATAGCCGCTGGCCAACAGCAGGCTCCAGATGGCCTTTATATTATAGTCTGGCTGATCAAATATAATCTGTTCATCAATTGTGGTATGGAAAGATTTTCCCTGCAACAAATCTTCCATTATGATTTTTACATCTGGTATCCCCTCTTGAATCAGCTTTCCAACCATACTGTTGGAGCTGGTGTTCGCCCAGTAAGGCTTGAACTGCTGTTTGTCCAAGTAATTGATGATAGACCAGGGATTGTATATGTTCCGTGCGTCTCCAAACGTAAAGCCATCATACCATGCACGTACTTTTTCTTTTTCGTCCAACCCGAATTCATCCATGGAAGCAAGCACTTCCTCTTCCGTGAAGCCAAAGCAGTCCCCATATTCCTTTGAGGTCACCATTACCACCTTTAAGTTGTTCAGGTCCGAAAACATGGACTCTCTGCTCACCCTGGTAATCCCTGTCATAATGGCGCGTTCCATATATGGATTTGTCTCAAAGGTAGCGTTGAACAGGCTTCTGGTAAAAGCAACCATCTCCTTCCAAAACCCGTTCACGTAAGCCTCCTGCATGGGCGTATCATATTCATCCAACAGTATGACCACCTTTTTCCCATAGTAACGGGACAGATAGCAGGACAGCATCTTTAGCGAAAAGGATACTGCGCTATCCTCCATATCCACTGATATCTCCCTAAAATCCCTCTTCTCGCTTTCGTTCAGCAAACCTCCCTCCAGCAGGAATCCGAATCTGTTATAAAGTGCCTTGATCACACGGCATATCGCTTTCCTTGCCTGCACAAAAGATGTCTCCTTGATGTCCGCAAAACTGAGCATAATCACCGGATATGTCCCCTGTAGCTTACGGAACTTCTCCTCCCTCCAGACATCCAGCCCTGCGAACAAATCGCCTCTATCTGCATATTCCACAGAAAAGAACTTCTCCACCATGCTCATGGTCAGTGTTTTCCCAAATCGCCTGGGACGGGTAATCAAGGTCACGCTGTCCCCCTCTTCCCACCATTCCTTTATGAAGCTTGATTTATCGATGTAAAAATAACCTTCCCTTCTGATCGTCTCGAAATCCTGACATCCGATGCTCACAGTCCTTGGCATGTCTGCCTCCTTTCTGGCTATTTCCTGCCTTTCCTTCCATCCATCCGTCTGCTCTTAGTATAGCTGATTGCAATTGACATTACAATAACAATCACCTTCCCTATGCGTAAAAAACACATTCTTTCACAATTCCTGATGCGATTTTGAAACAATGAAAATCAAAAACGTCAAATTTAAACTCAAAATAATCGCATACAGCGATTCAACATTTACAAATTGTTCATAGATTGTTCACTCATGCGTTTGTCGTGCATGAACTTCATTTCACCTTGACATAAAACTTTCCTGATAGTATGATGAATATAGGGTTGTTTTTCCCATAAATACAACAGAAAACATGGAAGGAATGGAATTGACAAATGGCAGACGGACAGGAAGAACAGATCAGAATTGTACAGGAAACCGTAGCCGGCAAAGAAATCACCTTTGCCCATGTGATGGGAGGGCCAGCGCCAATTATATACCAGAAACTGGGCTTAAATCCCCAGGTAGATTATCAGTCATCTGCCATTGGTATTATGAACATGACACCGCCGGAATCAGCTGTCATCGCTTCTGATATTGCGGTCAAAAGCGGAAATGTATACCTGGGTTTTGCGGATCGCTTTACAGGAACACTGATCATTACCGGAGAAATCTCAGATGTCATGTCGGCCATGACCGAAATCGTGAATTATTTCCGGGATACCCTGGAATATGTCGTCTGTAAAATCACAAAGAGATAGGAAGTACCGCCATGGCTGGAATAACAAAGGAAGAACTGCTGAAAAAAATCTTCCATGACGATTATGAACATCTGAAGGGAAAGAAGCTGCGCATGACCCGGGTGCGGGTTCCCGGCAAAGAAGTCTGTCTGGCACATGTCATAAGTTCCTCCCAGACTTGCGTGTATCAGAATCTGGGGCTGCACATTGGCGTTCATGAAGGAGAAGACCATACAGGGGAATCCATCGGACTCATCCGTTTTACCCCCTGGGAAGCGGTGGTAGCTGCTGCCGATGTGGCAGTGAAAAGCGCCCATGTAGAGATTTGTTTTATGGATCGTTTCTGCGGTTCTCTCATCATCACCGGAGGTCTGGCCGAAGTACAGACCGCCGTGGAAGAAATCGTCAGATTTTTCAGGGAGGATCTGGGTTTTCAAACCTGTGATATTCACAAAAATTAGCTGACACAAGACAGGGCATATTATGAAAAAATTATTTTTGATGGGAAGAAGCGAAGCCGGAAAGACTTCTCTCACTCAGGCTTTGAAGGGAGAAGAACTTCATTATGTAAAAACCCAATATACCACCTCAAATGATGACACCATCGACTCTCCGGGAGAGTATGCGGAGTCCAAGCGCTTTAGTGTGGGACTTGCCTGCTTTTCCTTTGAGGCAGATGTGGTGGCTGTGGTTCAGGCGGCGGACGAGCCATTTAATCTCTTCAGCGCAAGCCTTCGTTCTTTTATTCTCCGCCCTCTCATTGGCATCATTACAAAGGTTGATTCTCCTTACGCAAATATTCCAATGGTCAGGCAATGGCTCATAAACGCAGGATGCGAACGCATTTTTTTGATAAATAACGTGACCCGGGAGGGCATCAGCGAGCTTGTGGAATATCTGGAAGAAGATTTGCCGCATTTAACCTTTGAACAGGCAAAATTAAAACAAAGTCTCGGATTGAACGAATGGGATCCTATGTAATTTCCCCTCACGTCCCATAGACTCTGGCCAATCAAAATTTCAGCTCCCGGATGTTCTGTAACGTCTCCCCATAAGACTGCTTTTTCCCAAAGAGCAGCGTGGTTCCAAGCACGAAGCCTTTTACACCTTTGGGCGCGAATTCCAGGATTTTGTCTGCGCTGCAAGCGCCATCCCAATAAATCTCAAATTCCATGTCCTCCTTCAGAGAAAGCAGCTTTGTAATTTTCTTACCCACATAGGGCAGGTACATTTGCCCCGCATTGCCCGGATTTACAGACATGACAAGAACTTTTTTCACAATGCGCAACATCTCCATCACTGTCTCCACAGAGGTACCCGGATTGATGGCAATGCCTGGCACCAAATCAGCATTAATGATTTTCTGTAGTGTTGTGGAGGGATGATATTCTGCTTCCGGATGGATGTAAATGGTATCCCCTGGCCGCAGGTACTTGATGAACAATTCTATTGTATTGTTCGGATGCTCCACCATCAGATGCACATCCAGAGGCTTTGCGGCGGCGCCGGCTATGTAGCGCATGTCATTTAAGGACATTGCATAGTTTGGCACATATCTGCCATCCATAATATCAATGTGGAAGGAATCAATGCCTCCCTCTTCCAGGTCCCGTACTTCCTGCTCCAGTCTGCCGTAATTGGCACACATCATGGAGGCTGTCAATTCAAACTGCATATTCTTATACCTTCCTTTATTTTGCTGTCACAATAGTCCACTGCCTGCCTATGTAAGCATTATCCTTCCTGTACAGACAATGTTCAATTCTTTATGATACATAAAATACAGGGTCAGAAGATTCTCTCCCAGATAACCGATATACCTGTCCCCACGTTCACCGCCCTTGGGCACTGACAATTCCTCCGTCCTCTCCAGAATCGGAAACAGCCATTCACAATAAGCCCTGAGCACATCCTCTTTTGCAATCAGAATATTATAATTGTACAAATATTCCTGCGAAAAAATTTTTTCACACGCTGCGTAATATTCTGGTTTCAGCTCCTGCAACGCCTGCATCACAGCCGCCCAGTCCGTTTCCTTCACATACCTTACATGATGTTTGCGGATATCCGGCTCATGCATGGTAGGAAACGGCAGCACTACATCCACATCATGGTCCATAATGCTTCGCAACTCCTCATTGCTGACATCCAGCCATCTGCGGTAATGAAACAGCCCAAAATATCCGCATCCTCCGCCGTGCTCCGCGCACAGCCTGTTCTTCCATATCCAGTACAGCGCTGTCAGTTCACAATAATCAGCATTTTTATAAGAAATATTATCCCCGCTGCAGTCCAGTACTTCAGCCACCCTCTCCCGGGTTCCCGCCGCTCCCACTTGAATAGGAATCACCCACTCCGGAACCATTCTCGGATTGCGCAGCGGCTTATCACTGTGAAATTTCGCCATGTAAACTTCTATTTCTTTCATATTCCTTTTTCATACCCCTTACAGTTTATGCAGCGACCGAAACGCTCCAATTTGTGTGTAATATGCTTCCATCAAAGCTGATTCTTTCTCGGAATCCATACAGATATGATTGTGGAACCCCTGCTCCTCCAACATTCTCACAATGTGCTCCTGGATGTCTTCCGGCGTTGCCACCAGAACACATACTTTTTTCTCCTGAAAACTTCTCATTTCATACACAGGAAGCCCTGCCAGCGTATCCGGATTGCCTTCCTTACAACTGACCAGAAACCCTACCACTTCAAAATCCTGATACAACTCCCTCACCGCCCGGTATGCGCCAAGGGCAATACTCTGGGCGCCAAAAATCGCTATTTTAAGCATACACCCTCCCGCTCCTGAATCCAGCCATTACACTATGCCGCTATCATCTATGGCTACACCGCTGATAATCCTTTTCAATACTTTCCTCACACCTGTTTTATCATAAGGATTAATCTTATGGTTTGCCAGAGTATTTTTTGTGTAGGTATCATACAACCCTATGACACTCTCTGGCATGAGCACCTCTTTGGGCAGACATACCACACCGTTTACATTTTGATATCGGTTTTCCAGCTCATAGCCCTTGGCAATCATATAGCTTGTCTCATAAAAAGTATTATATTTTATATTACATTTCCCATCAGGCAGAACAAAATGGATATGTTGATACACTTCTCCCATCTCCAACATTGCCGGATGTCCGGCCACGGCTCCCAACCCTGAACCAGAGTTTAACTGTCCCCCATCCTCAATGCCAATAAACGCTTCATTGTACAGCAAATCATCCAAAGGGTTCAGCAGCTCTACATCCGTATCCATATAAATACCGCCATACTGGTACAGAATATCCTTCCTGGCATAATCCGTAGCATACATATACTTTTTTTGTTCCAGTGCCTCCCGCATATAGGAATTTCTGCGAAAATCATAATTGCTCTCATCCCATTTGACTATTTCATAATCAGGACAAAACTTCCTCCAACTCTCTATATTTCGCTGATCCTCTTCGGACATGGCGTTTTCCCCTATCCATATGTAATGAATCCGTCTGGGAATCACCGGCTTATCAAGGCTTCTCAGCGGGAACTCACCGGGCGACTCCTTCCCTGCCATCAATGCGTATACATAGGTATCCACACCATTCAGCAGCTCTATCCTGTCCAATTCCTCCACGATCCACATTGCGCTAAAAGGTGTAATCAATAAGATATATTCCTCTCGGATATGAGTGCCAAACCGGGCCAGGAAATGGGTGAGAGAAATGACCTCCACACATATACCTCCTTCCGCCTCACACCAGGTATGATCCAATGCTGCGTTTTTGTCTACAATAAACGCAAGCCTCTCCCGCAAGCCTCTGTAATAAAATGCCTGTAATATCAGCCTGGCGGAGGCTCCTGCGCCGTACAGCACCACTTTCTTAGACAGCCCAAACAACCTGCTTATGCTGTTCGCATCGTTTCTAATGTTTAGCATTTATACCTTTACCTTTCCGAGAATTATAAACAGCCTTGTGCCCCCTCTACTTTCCGTATTATAATCCACACAGTGTAGTATCCAAAATGTCATATTCTTCGTCAAGAAACTCTTTGCTCAGACACTTCATTTTTTCTTCTTTTATTCCCATACGCCGCAAATCTCCCCGAATCTCTTCCGCAATATCAATTCTGTTTACCGCAATTATGATAAAATCATAAGAGTTCTCATGATACGCTTTTAACTGTTCAGGGGAATTGACATGATATTGCAAATTCTCATACAGCAAATGATTCTTGTCCAGCCAGTCCACAATCTCTATGTATGACAATCTTTTTAAATAAAAATAGATACTCTGCCCCAATTTTCCTGCGCCGTATATAATCACACGGGCATTCTTCCCAATTCCCCCAAAGGGTCTCAATAGCATCTGCTCATCTGGTGTATCCAGGCATTCTATCTGCCTCGTCAGAAACAAATTTTTCGCATACTGATTCAACTGTCCGTACAATTCATGTGCGTATGTGGAGCAGGAAAAAACATGACGCAAATACGACAACAATACCTTATTTCCCATAAAACCCTTCCCATCAACAACATTGGTCATAGAGTTCATCCTCTGCCGATAATGATACCCACAATAGTCCGAACAATATAATCTGCATACCTGAAGAATATAAGGATATGTAACAGCCACATCTTCACCGCAGAAAATTCTGTCATCCACCTGCATCTGCACACGAAACAGAACATCCCTCCGAAACAACTTCGCCCACACAAACTGACTTACCCCAAATTCATAAAATTCACCTGTATACAACATCATTGGAATTATCGTATCCACATCGTAAATGCCCTCTTCCAGTCTATTTGCTGTCTTTTGATCAGCATGTTCGCTATTACGATAATACCCTGACACTACCATATCCCCATTCGTCCGCTTCATATCCCATAGCATACATTCTATCAAATCAGACTCTATCCAGTCATCGCCGTCCACATAACATACATACTTTCCTGTGGCTCTGGATATGGCCGTCTTTCTTGCTTTCACCAATCCCTCATTGACCTTATGGATAACAACAATACGGTTATCCTGTTCCCGATATCGGTCACAGATTTCTCCTGAGGCATCTGTGGAACCATCATCCACAAGGACAATCTCCAATTGATGATATGTCTGCCCTAGAATACTCAAAATACACTGGTCCAGATACTCTGCGACATTATAAACCGGAACTATTATGCTAACCTTCACATTCTGTTTCATACCTGTACCTCTGCCCATTACTTGAGAAATCAATCCATATGAATCCGCAAAAGCCAATCTTATATCTCCACATCCAGAAATATAATATCCCGAAATCCATATTGTTCTAGTGTATCCCCAATCTCCCGGTCATATTTCCTGTTAGCCGCCACCAATACAAGCGCCCTGTCATGATGTTGCTCCAGCTCCTGTATTTCGTAGACATGATGCCCATACAGGCTGGTTTTGCCGTTGTTACGTTTCGTAACCGCAAAGCCAATGATCTCAACCCCATGCTGCTGCAATACCCCCAATAATTCTTTTGACGCATACCCAGCTCCATAGACAATCACCATGTCTTTTTGTTGTATTCTCAACAGGGTTTCGCTGTCAAATTCTATCCCATATAATGAGTTTTCCTGCAAAAGCTCCCGAAAAACATACCTGGCGAATCCGTTTTCCAGTTTGTCTTCTATCTCTTTTCTATCTATCACAGAGAGATTCTGTATGCCTCCCGCAATCTTCCTGTATTGGTACCGTAAGAAGAACACCAGCCCACCCCTGTTTTCCTCTTGCGCAAATAACTCCAGGACACTGATATACTGCGCGATTTGTCCGGCTAAGAGTTCCTTTTTCGCATCTGCGCCATGGGTCACAGAGTCTTTATGCACTCTGTAATGATAATATTTTTCTCCGCAGACCGCCACCCGCTGCGCCATGCACAAGGCACGCAGAATGAAGTCCCCTCCCTCGCCAATCCGAAACTTTTGAAACCACAGATTATTTTCCCTGACAAATTCTGTTCTGTAAAATACCGAACAGAGATACAGAAAAAACTCTTCCTTTTCCACAAAGGTTTCTATCAGTTTCTGTCCCTTATGAACCCCTGGATACTTCCCTCGGATACTCTCCTGCAACTTCGCCCTGTCTACATCTCCTTCCCCATGCATGCTCATCCCCACATAGCACATATCCAGGTTATTTGTCTCAGCCATGTGATACAACACTTCCAGAGCATCCAAATCTATAAAATCATCCGAATCAACAAATTGTATAAACTTTCCTTTCGCAACGTCCAGTCCCCTGTTCCTTGCATGCGCTGCTCCCATATTCCCATCATTGTACAGAATTCTTATCCTGGCGTCTTCCTTCTGATATTTCCGCAAAACAGCCGGCGAAGCATCGGTGGAGCCATCCTCTACGAAAATAATCTCAATCTCCCGCAGCGTTTGATGAATCAGACTTTCTATACAGGTCTTCAACATTGCTTCCGTGTTGTATACCGGTACGATAACAGATACTTTTATCATAATCCTCCACTTCCACTCCGCATTCTTTCTCCCAGCATCAAGCCTCCTTATACCGGGAGAAAAGATGCCGCTCCGAACACTTCTCCCTGAAATGCGTTTCCAGCTCCTTAAATTTACTTTCCATCCTGCCTACGGAACTATCCTCATATGCCTTTCCGGCCAATACCTCCTCCAGGCATTTGTCCAGTTCCTCCTCGCTATGGCACAGAACAATGGGGTAATGATTCCTCAGCCAATCATATGTCCCGGCCAGTTTCCCTGACACATTGTCAAACGCCACACAGGGCGTATCTGTAATGGCACAGAATATCATCCCATGCAATCTATCCGTCACCATTACCCTGGTACTGCCGATTTGCTCCAGCAGCTTGTCCACATGGTCCTTTCGATTGTTCAGACAAATGTCCTCATCCGAAACCGTCTGAACGGCTTCCGGTATCATCCCCCTTTTTTGCAGCGCCTCTCTGACCTTGCATTGATTTACACCATTGGATTCTCTGTCCTCCCTGAAACACATCAGGCTTCCCCTTCGTTCCTCTGCGCCCTTACTGCGCAATGACAATGCCATATCCGGAATCAATAATATACTGACAGAACTCTCAAACAACTCTTGTGCCAGACAATAAGACGTCTCATCCCTAAATATCATTGTAATATCACTATGACTGTTCACTGCTTCTGCCAGTGTGCTTTTTTCCGCTTCTCCCAAATGAGATTCTTCAAAATACATAGTCTGGGGCAAAATGATGATTTTATTGTTTGGAAACTGTCCAATGATATTTTTTGTTATATCCTCCAGCCATAGCCACAGCGAACCAAGATAACCTCCGCCGGATATGAGGATAATATCCTCGTCCTGCACCACATTTCCAATCAGCAGATTCTCTTTTATATATTGTTCACACGCGATTTCAATGAATGCAGTCTCCGGAAATAAGCGTTGGAAGAACATTCTCTCAGCCAAAGCAATGGCATGATCTCCCAAATTACCATAGTCCGGACTATTAAATAGAAGAAAAGCCGGTTTTCTTTCCGGCGCAAAAAGCTTTTCATAATCATTCCACCGATGAAGATACCGGAAATTATTGTCATACAATTTCTGCCCCATAGCCGCAGCATAGGTTTCTTTCACCCAATGATGGAACCCGGCATCTGTTCTGTCCCTTACCGCCAGATAATTGGCACACGATATCTGAGGCGCATCCCCCCATGCCAGAAACGCATGATTATTAAAGCAATAGTTCAAACGGCAGCGATTCCCTACTGTCATCACAGGTAATGTCTTCCTGTTTTGGTCAAATATTGTCCCGCTTAATTCCTGCTGATAACAGCTCTGTAAATTACCGTTCATCACATTGACCCGATAACTCCAACAGCCTGCGTAACAGTCCTGACAAATGGTTTTCTTATACAAATCACATTTGAGACGAAAGAGCTCGGAATCAAACACCTCCCAGGTCTTCTGATATTCCTCCAGGGATAAATCTGACAAAAGATCCAGGTCTTCCTTATTTGCGTCCCTGGTAAATGTAATATGGGGCATGGCGCCGCCTGCCTTTTTTGTAAATTCCTCTCTTATGGTATCAATCTCTTTTATTAAACTGTCACATGGGGTTATTTCCAACGAATACGAACAGGGAGAGTTCTTAATTTTTTCCACATTGGCCCAGAACACAGACAACAGATTTTTCCGCTTCAACTCCTCATAATGAAACGACAGCTTAAAAAACATCCGCTCCAATAAATGTTCGGGGAAACGTAAGATTTCATCTATTCTGGGTGTAACTGTTCCATTGGTAATAAGGGAAAGATAATGTCCCTCCTTCAATAATTCATAGGACAATGCCACAATATCCTTAGACAACAGCGTTTCCCCCAATGCACAGGCATTGATATGACAGGGGCCCCCCAGCTTCTTCCATGACAGGGCATGTCTGATTTCCGCAGGCGTGTGTTCCGAGGTCTCTCTCCCTCTGGTGAATTCCTGTTTTCTCCAGACATAACAATAGGTACAGTGAAAATTGCACTCTGTTGTCCCATGCACCAGCAATTCAATAAATTTATGTATCCTTCGGCGCTGTATTCGCTGCGGCCAATGACATTCTGCCCCTTTTAATTTCTTCTCTTCCAGGAAATCATACACTCTTTGATGGGAAATACCATAAGCATCACATTGCTTTTCAATTGCCAGTATGCTGCTTTCCCGTTCCACCGTAATTACAGCAAAAGGACTGTCCAGCATATGCAGCTTCTCCGGGCTTATACAAGTTCTCTGATCCCCCATAAGATACTGCCCCCACTTTTTACTGTCATTATCACAAAAGGCAGAGATTTCGCATACCTGCTCCAACCGCTCAACCAGCGGATAAAAGTTTAACCCCACACCAAAAGCTACGAATGTACTCATCTTCCCTTCCTTTCTCCCGCCCATCCCACTCTACCGTTCCCTGAGCCGTCAATATATATACTCTGCCGCTGTCCTTTACAGGAGAGCGTTTGAACCTTACAATTCATCCACCAATGTCAGAATCTGGCTTATGGGCATCAGGCGTTCTTCCACTTCTTTCGCTCTATGGAACTTCAATATATCCTTTGCAGTCCGTTCCATGGCCGGGAATGCGCTCCGGGTAAGCTGATTCGCATAGATTACAATATTTACACCATGTTCCCTTAACTCATTCTCCGTCACCTGGTTAAAAGAAGTCGGCACTACCACCAATGGAACATTCACAAATTCTTCCCGGAACTTATCGCAAAACTCAAATATCTCTGCCGGATTTTTCTTCCGGCTATGTATCATAATGCCATCCGCCCCGGCCTTTACATACGCCCTTGCGCGATTCATGGCATCTTCCATTCCCTGCTCTAATATCAGGCTTTCAATTCTGGCAATGATCATAAAATCATCCGTAAGCTGGATTTTCTTCCCTGCGGAAATTTTGCCGCAAAAATGCTCTATGCTGTCCTGTTTCTGTTCCACCTCCGTGCCAAACAAGGAGTTTTTCTTTAATCCAGTCTTATCTTCAATAATCACTGCCGATACCCCCATACGCTCCAGTGACCGTACCGTATATACAAAGTGTTCCACCAGACCGCCTGTATCGCCGTCAAAAATAACCGGCTTTGTGGTCACTTCCATAACATCATCAATGGTACGGAACCTTGATGTCATATCCACCAGTTCTATATCAGGCTTTCCCTTTATGGTTGAATCGCACAGAGAACTAATCCACATAGCATCAAACTGGTCTAACTCACCATTGTTTTCCACAATCGTTTTTTCCGCAATCAGACCCGTCAGCCCGCTGTGTACCTCCAATGTTTTCACTATGGGACAGATTTGAAGCAGTTGCCGCAATCTTCTCCGGCGGTATTCCGGCATGGCCAGTTTCTCTCTGACACGTTCATCTATTCGTTTTACATTCTCTGTATATGTATAAGGAACATCTATGATTTCACCGCCATATTCTGAAAGAAGCATCGCCACATTATCCCGGATAGCCTTCATTGGCCCCTCTGACCAATTGTCCCCATGGATGACATAATCCGGATGCCATTCCCTGATTATCTGGTGATACATAATGTCCTTCTGCACTATTACTTTTTTAACTCCCTCAAGGCTTTGAGCCATTTTCATTCTTTCTTCAAAGCAAACCGTTGGAAACCTGTTAAAACGAATCATTGCCTCATCACTCAGCACACCTAAAATGACCTCGCCATACTTCCCCGCTTCACGAATGATATTCAAATGTCCCTCATGAATTACATCCGTGCAAAAACATGTATAAACAGTTTTCATATCAATGCCTCCAAAAGCCATTCAATACTTCAAATAGCTTTATCTGATATTATGGTTTCCACTCTATGTAAATCCTCAATTGTATCTATTTCAAAAATACTTTGTTCCGGCACTTCGCACACCCGGACATCCACTTTATCAAGTATGGAATCTACTACTTCATCCCAAAACAGTTTTTCATGTCCTTCCAGATGATACACTTCATCAATTCTTTCTTTCACCATTCTGGCATCTTCTTTATACCAATAGGAAATACCTGCCATATTATAAGCATTACAGGCCCCTTTTGTAATCCGAACTATTCTGTTTTCTCTTGTTTCAAACACCCAGTCTCCCGAATATCCTTTTACAGTCTTTGCATAATAGCAGGAGTTCCTATTTGCCTTTTGGAATATAGCCACATCTGCCACATATAAATCCGCTTCACAAATAAAGCAGTCCGCACTCCCAAGCACATCCCCTACTGCCTTCAATGATGAGATATTATTTTTCTCCAGATATTCATTGTTTTTCACAATCTCCACATTTTGATATTTTTGAATCAGATAGTCAAATTTTTCTCCCATGTACCCTACAACAACAAATATTTTTTGCACACCTCGTTTTTCCAATCCACCAATAACCGTTTCTATTAATGGAACTCCATGTACTTTTACCAGTGGCTTTGGTATGGTCTTTGTCAACGGCTGCAACCTGTTTCCCATTCCTGCTGCTAATACTATTGCAATTTCCTCACTCATAACAGCCTCCCTGAATTGTATCTTACAGGCACCTGCACATCTGATTCCTTCAAAGCATCCTTAAATACCTCAAAAAAAGCCTTCACATCGCATACATCTATTGCGCCTAAGGCGCATAAACGAAACGAATTATTATCCGCCTTTCCCGGATATATTGTAAACCCTCTCCCATAGCAGTAATCATGTACCTTTTCAAAATTCCATCTGCTGTCATCAGGATATTTCACCGCTACCACTAAACCAGATTGATATTTTTCATCAATGATACATTGAAACCCTAATTCCCTCACTCCTTCAAGAATGGCTCTGAAAACACGCTGATGCCTCTTCCATTTTCCCTCTTCTCCTTCATCCCAATATTCTTTCAATGCTTGTTTCAGCGCATATATTGTCTGTACCGGAGGTGTAAAATGCATTTCTCCATGTTTCTTAAAATATTCATACTGCATATACAGATTGCAATAATAAGAGCGTTTCGGATAAACCGCAGATTCCTCAATTATGTTCCTGTTTCCTATGATAAAAGAAATACCTGTCATAGCCATGAGTCCTTTTTGCGCGGATGCCATACAAAAATCTATATTATCTTTTTCAATGTCAATTGGCAGCATTGCATAAGAAGAAGTCGTGTCAACTACAAAGACCGCATTGTTTTTATGAACAAGTTTCCCAATCTCTCTGATAGGATTTAACAAACCTGTCCCTGTTTCATTCTGTGTTGCGTACACTAATGCTATATCCGTATTCTGCGTCATTACATCAGAAATTTTATCTAAATCCGGCACTTCATTGTACTGGAACTTTAAATCTATGTAATCCAATCCATAATAAGCGCATATCTCTGCTGCTCTCTGGCTATACGATCCATTATTGATAATTAAGACTTTCTTGCCTTTTGGCAGTAAGGAGTTTAAACAAATATCCATATTTATTGTTCCGGAACCGCAAAACAGTATTGCTGCATACTTTTTCAAATCCCCATGTACGATCCGAACCAAATCTTTACATATATTGTCCATGATTCCCACGAATTCTTTTTCTCTGGGACAAATATCTGAAACCAGCTGCGCAAGCTTAACACTATCTGTTGTTGTTGCCGGACCTGGATTAAGCAAAATTTTCCTTTCAACCTTCATGCCTGTTATATCCATTTTTGCCCCCTTTGAATGAATTATCTTTTTCCTTTTGCTTTATTTTTTCTGCTCCCACTGCTTTACATATTCCATAAACGCGGCTTTGTTCTCCTGCGCAGTTTCTTTTGGTCTGCCAAGATTGTCTCTGGAACCAATGGCCACATTAATTTCCAGGAAAACCATTTCTTTGGACAGTCGTATCTCAGCCAACGCCTTCTCCAATTCCTCCTGATTTGCCGCCCTGTATACCCAGCCATATCCGCAGGCTTTCGCAATATCAGCATATGCCGCCCCTTCCGCTCCTGTCGGCATTCCCCCCACCGATTCATGGGCTTCATTGTTAAAGCAGATATGTACCAAATTATCCACCGGATGCCTTCCTATCACGGCAAGACTGCCCAGATGCATAAGAACCGCGCCGTCTCCGTCTAAACATATGACTTTTTGGTTCACTTTCTTTTTCGCTAATTGATACGCTATCATACTTGCATATCCCATCCCGCCCACTGTCATAAAGATCTGCTGATGCGTTTCCAATATCTTATTACTTTGTTCATACACCTCTCTGGAAATCTTACCCGTTGTAGATACCACTAGATTGCCCGGCCGCAGCCAGTTTACAATCATCTCGATTGCCCTCTCCCTCTTCAGAGGATACCTGTTCCTATATATGTTTTCATCTCTCTTATCAAAAGTCCCTCTTTTAATGACAAAGGCATACTGTCTGTTGTGGGCAAATGCGCTTCTGGCATGTTGTAAAAACACTTCCATCTCTTCATCCGATGTCTCTGTCCCCATAACCGCATAGGGAATATCAAGAACCTTCAACATGGGAATTGTAACTTTTCCCATAAACTTATGCTGAGGCTCATCCGCTGTTCCAGGTTCTCCACGCCATCCTATCAGCAGCAGCATGGGAATACCATATATGTCTGCATTCGCAAGAGATGTAACGGGATTTACAACATTGCCAAGACCGCTGTTCTGCATATAGACACAGGCCGGATTTCCTGTTGCCAGATACTCTCCAATGCCAATTCCAATGGCTGCGCCTTCATTCTCTGTCACCACATGGTTCTCAAAAATGCCTCTTCCGTCATTGTTTATATAATCGCAGAACAGCCTGAGCGTTGAATCCGGAACACCTGCAATGGTATGAATCTCCAACTCCTGTATCTTCTGTACAAATGCCTCTACCTTCATATGCGCTCCTCATGTACGTCTTCCAACCTATAGACAGTAATACTACTCTATCCTTATCTGCTCCAAGGCACAGACCGTTATCCGGTTTCTCACCATATCCAACAGCCTTCTCTTTGTTCCGGAATCCTCCACTCTTCTGTCCGTCTTCGCAAGATACAATTCCAATACGCCATCAGCATAAACCGCCAGCTTGTAACCTTCCTCAAAAATAAATACTTCAAAAGCCAATAAACCATGTTCATTGCCCGTCTTCTGGTACAAGTAACGAAAATCCGGATTATATAACTCTGACCGCAGCACTTTCACCGCTGTCTGTTTTTCCATGGTAATCTCTTTCTGATTCATCAGAGCAATAATGACGGAATTGAGTTCCATCAGAGAGACAATCTCTTCCTCCCTGCCCGGCTGCGTTTCCGGTGATTTCACCGCAAAAGGAATCTGAATCAGATCCTCGTGAAAGGTATACTTTGTGCTTTCCACATGCCCTATCTCTGTTTCCCTGTCAATCAGGACATTCCCATGATCCGCATATAAAACCATCCTGCATGGCAGCTTTTCTACCAAAGGAGCCACCACATCATCCAGATATCGCAACGCATCCTTCTGCTGCCTGTTATAGTCTGTCCGAATCTGTCCGCCGTTCTTGTCCAGATAGTCAAAGAAGATATTCGTCCCCTCGGCAATGATTTCATCCCCTGTATAAGGATTGGGATAAGAATAATGGCTCTCATACAAAATATGAATATAAAACAGCCCCTTTTCTTCCTCCACAGCATCCAGAAGGAAATCCCACAATTTTTCCGTTGCCGTCTGCCAATAGGCCGTTACCGCTATATCCTCATCCTCTATGTAACGCGCGCCATCCGTATAGAACCAAATCTTCCTGTTCTGTCTTTTTGCCTCATGGATAAATCTGCATTTATGCTTTGGGACTTCACTCCTCTCATAATACTTTGTCTTTAAATCCGCGTTTTCACTATATGCGGGAATCAGACTCTCATAGGTGGAGGTGGAAACGGAATACGCATTGCTGTAATAGCGCATATGATTGCGGATAAACCCATGGAGGTTTCTCATATATTCCTCTGTAACTTCCCGCCTGCGCAATCCGTCCACGCACAGCATCAACACATTATCTGCCCCGATTCGTCCCATGGCCTCCAACTGCAATTCATAAATCTCCGTCAGCAACGCCAGCAGCCGTTCTCCCCACTGACTTTTTGACAGGTCCGCCAGCTGCCTGGCATAACTTATTGCGGTTTTGAAATCTTTGATATCTATGTATTGCTCTATGAGTTCCATATATTTTCTTATGGTTTGCTCTGGCTCTATATTTTTGTCTGAATTCTTCTCCCTGTCTCCAAGCTCTCTTTGCAGCCTGTTCAGACGGCAGTACCTGGTATAGGGATGTCTGGCCTCATAATAAGTCCCCTCCACCTGAATCCCTGCCTTTTCCAGCTCATGGTAAATATCCAGATATGGAACGTGAGGATATTTGCTCTTGAGATTTTCAACGATTTCATCCCTATAGGTCCTACTGGATATGATAATGCCGTCAATTTTCTTATCTTCTATCCCACTTTCCCTGATAATTTCAAACCCGCTTCCGGCATAACCGGCATTGCTGAGATTACCGTTGTCAATAATATAGCGCACCTTTTTTAATTCAAACATAAAGTCCGCCATCAGCATCTTAGTGTGAATCCCATAACACCATATGGCAGGGGTATTACATTGCTTCATGAACCCACTGATCACCTTTTTGATAACGGAAATCAGCTCCCCGTTGTCCTGCCAGACTCCTGCGCCAAACGCCCTCCGCAGTTCCTCATATTTGTGCTGGAGAAGCGTTTTCACAGACCCTTGCATGCACTCCATCCCTCTCGCCTCCATTGCCGTTTTTATTTTCCAACATAGATTCTTAACGATACTTTTTAATGACACAAAAATGCTTTAGCCCTAAACTGCTCAAAAACCTTTTAATTTCTCCTTGATATTGGAGGGAAACTGCTATAATAATATAAGCGTCTTCAAGATTTTTATACACTTCCTGTATTTCATGCACTTCCCTTCCACAGAACGTCACAGGATTTTTCTTCTTATCAGTAACAACAATACTATAATTTGCTATTTGATAATATTTCAACAAATCAACAACTTCCCTGGCAATCATTCCTGCCCCATAAACCACAATTTCGGTGGCTGTTTTCATTTTTTCCAATTCTTCCGGGTCAAAATAAATCTCAGCCAACGGTGTCCTTTCAATAAAACTATTATAAAAGAACTGTCCCACCGGATGCGCCCTTAAGTATTGCATCTCTGTAGAATCTTCTTTAAACATTTCATAAAAATCTTTAATTGCTTTTAAGCGCATCTTAAAATATCGCTCCACTTGCCGACAGATTCTATTATTTACCTCACCTTTTTTTTCCATTTCATACCATATCATCATCTCCGAGACAAACAGTACTACCATACTTTCCAGATATCTTTTTTTCATTGGAGATGTGACAATAGAACCTTCCCTATACCTCCTTAAATATAATCGATCGGAAATGCACATTGCTCTTTCCGCAGCCATGTAGATAGCAAACATACTGTCATCCACATAACGCAATCCTTCCACACCGAATAACCCATGTTCTAAAAAATACGCTCTTCTAAAACAATACAAGACAAAATTACATACTGCTCTGTCCCTGTGTTCCATTAATTCCGCAAACAATTCCCGCCCATTTTTTATACCAGAATATTCCTCTTTCCTTACATAGTCATCCTTGTTTCCATATTTTCTGGCTTCATCGCAATCAAAAAAAGCTGTGGCAGAAAATGACAGAAGATCCAAATCATTTTCTACGGAACACTGATACATCCGCTTTAACGCATCATCAGCCAGCATATCATCCCCATCAATATTATACAGGTATTCTCCCTTTGCTTCCCGAAATCCAACATTTCTGGAAGAAGAAAGCCCAAGATTTTTATCATTTCTGATGACTTTGACTCTGACATCCCTGGCAGCATATTGCATTAAAATATCATAGGACATGTCGCTTGACGCGTCATCAACACATATCACTTCAAACGTTACCCCCTCCTGACCAAGTATGCTGTCCAAACATTCACCTATATATTTTTCCAGGTTATATACTGTCACCACAACTGATATTTCTATCATTTGACCATCCATTTTTACACTTCTCCCTATTCCAATCGCCATTTATGGCGATTTGTCCCGCTTGCGGGAACTTGTTCCGG
>CAJUGT010000060.1 GCA_910586435.1 uncultured Acetatifactor sp.
CTCAACCTTCTTTCTTGGAATTCCCTATACTTGAATTATACAGGAAGCTCCTATTCCAATTGCCATTTATGGCGATTTGTCCCGCTTGCGGGAACTTGTTCCGGTCTCTGCCCTTCGGTGCCCCAACCAGGGATGAAATCTTCAGCCACTTTCGTGTCTGAAATTTCTTTCCTGTGTCTGAAAGACACATTACACCTCCGTTCCGAGACTGTTTTTAAATTTCCTCTTGACATTTCTTAGCCGGACTATTCCAGTTCCGCAACCGTCCTTCTAATGTCATGTTCCCACAATATTGTTATAGCTTGAAAAACTTTACTCCATGGGGCGGAACCTGTGCTGTCAAAACCGTCCCCTGTATGACCGCCGATTCGCCGCTCCAGACTTCTTCCGGCTTCATTTCATCAAAACACATTCCCCTGAATTGCTCCACTTCCGCCAAATCCCAGCTCATAGAATATGAATCTGTCCTGAAATTAAACAGAGCCAGATACCTTTCTCCCGTATCTTTGTGATAGCAGCTCCATATAGCACAGCAATCGTCTCTCTTCACCTGTCTGCCCACATATCCATTGGCAACCAATTTCAATACTTCCGTTTTTTGCAGCAGCGAAAGAGTCTCTTCATCAAGCTTCGTCAATTCTGCCCCCAACATCAATGGAGAGCCAAAAACACACCAGAGCGTCAACATAGTCTTTTGTTCCTCTTTTGTCAGACAAGTATCACGCTCGTTGCCAAAGCCCTTGGAAAGCTTTCCCAATGGCAGCATATCACAATCCGGATACGACCCCTCCCCCACATGATTCTGCCATAATTCACAGCGCCGGAACATATCCTGAAGCAAATCCCATCTGTCCCAGAAATCATCCGTAATCCGCCACATATGGGCATACTTTTCATAATGCCATGCCCTGTCAATCAATGCCGGCCCCGGAGAAAGCGAAAGCACAATGTCTCTTCCTGTTTTTTCAATGGCGCAGGATAGCATTTCTACTTCATGCGCTGCCGAATATGGATTGTCTCTATACATATTCGTATTACATATATCATCGCATTTGATAAAATCCACACCCCAATCCGCATACATACCAATCAGGGAATCATAATACTCCTGTGCCCCCGGCACTCCCCTGCGCACTCCATACATATCAGGATTCCATTTGCAAATAGATGACGGATCCGCAATCTCATTGGCAAAATATCCAGTCCCATAAATGGGCAAATGTCTGTGTGCCGCCTCCCTGGGAATCCCTCTCATAATATGTATACCAAACTTCAATCCCAGACTATGTACATACTCTGCCAGGGGCCCAAAACCCCTTCCCCCCGCTGAAGAGGGAAATCTGTTTACCGCAGGCTGCAGCCGGCCATAGCCATCCATCTCAATGTCGCCAAAGGGAATATACTGGTATTTTTCCCTCTGGGTTCCTGCGTCACGGGAATACCATTCAATATCCACTACGACATATTCCCACCCCGCCTGTTTTAAATGCGCAGCCATAAATTCCGCATTGGCTCTTACTTCCGCCTCTGTTACAGTGGTGTCATAATAGTCATAGCTGTTCCATCCCATAGGCGCCTTTTTCATAATACGTTTCATGTCACATACCTCTTTTCTCTTTTTTCTTCATATACTAATGCGCTTTTTGCATCTTCTGCTCTGAATTCTTCAACCACTTTTTGTTCTCATACATCAGCATATCCGCCCTGCTTCTGGTCTTGTCAAGGTCAGCATCCAGTCTCGGGTCGTATCTTGCGTATCCGGCAGCAATCTGCATACAAACCATTTCTGAACTTTCATTATACACAGACTCCTCCCGCATCAGCATCCGAATCAGGCCTTCAATCTCTTCCTCCGACGAATTCTTCATAATCACACAAAATTCATCCCCTCCAATTCGATACACTTTCCCATATCCTTCAAAAATTTTCTTAATTAAATCAGCTGAGTCTGTCAGATAGCGGTCTCCCTCCATATGACCAAGAGTATCATTACACTTCTTTAGATTATTCAAGTCAAACATTACTATGTATACATTTGCCTGCTTCCCCTTTTCTATTTTCTGAGAGCAGTTTTCCTGCTTATCATTCTCCTGAAAGTCAATCCCCCTGGACAAAAGTTTAGTGATATCCTCCGAAT
This sequence comes from uncultured Acetatifactor sp., assembly GCA_910586435.1. Taxonomy (GTDB): domain Bacteria; phylum Bacillota; class Clostridia; order Lachnospirales; family Lachnospiraceae; genus Acetatifactor. Next base: position 2,138 of record CAJUGT010000060.1, read on the forward strand.
AAGCATTCCTGTTATAGCATTTGGTCAACATATCCTTTTGCGCAAGTTCCTTATAAATCTCTGCCTTTTGTATCTCCGCAATCTTTTCAGCAGCATCTGAAGCAGTCTCCAATCCAAGTATCATAATATACGCCAAAAGACCAAACATCCCAAAGATTTGCATATTTGCTATCCGTGAATAGTACGCATATAATTCCACCCCCACTGCCAACACCAACACCAGCAGTCCTGCCGTATTCAATCCCAAATGCTTTCTTGTTCTCCCGCTTCTCATTTTACGCAATATCCCCAGCAGAAAATAAAGCAAATCCCCCACCAAAACAATATGTACAATCCATACCGTTTCCTTAAAATCAGCGATATTCAACCATTGCAGAATCATCATCAAAGTCATTCCTCCAATGGCAAACATGGCTAAAAACTTGTGAAAATAACGCCCTTCCCTGGCAATATAATGTTTTACAAAGAGCATGAATGTAACACCAATCAACATGAGCAGTACATATGTAAGATAGGACGCATACACTCTATTCTCCAACAACACCATCACTGGCTTTTCTTCCGTAAAAGCCCATATTCCAATCAAAACTGCAGATAATCCCATATAAAGCAGCTCTCTGGCTACATCCTTCTTGCGGCACAGAAACAACCAGAATATCACCATACAAACGCCTATGACAACCAGCAATACACTGACACCCATAGCAAAGACCGAATCACGAACCATTCCTTGCAGTATACTGACACCCCTGCCTTTATAAAAAATATGTTGATTATTTTCTCCTGACTCATAAACCGCCTTTAGCCTTACCACAATTTCTTTTGTATCAGCAGAAATGTCTACCATATTCCACACGGAACCAGAAGTATGTCCAAAAATTGTATTCACCTTTCTTCTCTCATATACCAAATTTCCATCCGTATAAACCTCTACCTCCTGATGATTGGTGTAAAATAGCAGGCAGTAGGCCATATTGCCTGATTCCCCCACAAAGGTATAGCTTTGCGTGCCATCACTTAATATCTCATATTCTTTGGGTTCTATTTCATCACAGGGGTTCCCCTCCCTCAGCTTCCATTTATTTTCATGAATTACAAAACCTCCAATTACAAGAAGCACAATTTGAATACAGAGAAATACAATATATACATTTTGCAAAGAGAACTTCTTCATCCCTTCACCCCTTTTCTTATCCCAAACTACTGTAAAAAACGGCATCACTAATTTTTCTTCATTGTATCACATTTATAATCCTTTTCATACCTTTAATTATAAGGATTTGTTCCATCCAACAACAAAGAAAACCAAGAGTCTCCTCTTGATTTTCCTGTTCCAGATTTATTCTAATTTTTTCGGTTTTATTCCACCCCATCACTATTCCGCTTGCGTTACAACCTAACCTTCATGCTGGGTCCGCAATTTTTCAGTACCGAATCCCCGGAAACTATGGACAATTCAGCCCCTTCAGCACTGTCTGCTTCCATATGAATCAGCCGAACCGTAAAAGGCTTATTTGTCTGGGCCTCAATGGCAATCATCTCTCCATCCCGTACCACTCGAAGCTTTGCCGCCCTTTTTCCCGCCATGTCATAGACCTCTGTTTCCACATCCTTTGGCTCATAGACATAAAAAGTTACATCATCAGCATAATCGTATTCCGGCGTATCCTCCCTGGCCCCCAAAGCAATAATGGAATTGGGCCGCACCATCAGAGGTATCTCCTGATAGCCGCAATGCTGCCGGTACCATCTGGCTCCCTCTTTCTGCTCTCCTGTCAGAAAATCCGTCCAAATCCCCTCCGGCAGATAATACTCCCCAATCCCCTCCTCGTTCAGTACAGGCGCCACCAGCAAACTATCTCCCAGCAGATATTGCTGGGCCAGGTAATGGCAGGTTCTATCCTCCGCAAATTCCAGCACCATGGCACGCATGGAAGGAATTCCTTCCAGGTGTACCTGCATGGCCGTTTTGAACAAATAGGGCATCAGCCTGGCTTTCAGTCTTGCAAAAAAGCGCAGAACATCCACTGCTTCCTCATCATATACCCATGGCACGCGATAAGAAGTGCTTCCATGAAGCCTGCTATGGGACGAAAGAAGGCCGAAAGCACACCAACGTTTATATACATCCGGCGTGGATGTGTGCTCAAAGCCGCCTATATCATGGCTCCAAAAGCCAAAACCAGACATTTGAAGAGAAAGACCTCCCCTCAGACTTTCTTCCATGGACTCATAATCCGACTGGCAATCCCCTCCCCAATGAACCGGATACTTCTGTCCCCCCACAGTGGCGGAACGGGCAAACAATACCGCTTCCTGTTTGCCCCGCTTCCTTTCCAAAAGCTCAAAAACCGTCTTGTTATAGAGATATGTATAGTAATTATGCATTTTTACAGGATGTAAACCATTATAATAAACGCAGTCCACAGGAATACGCTCCCCGAAATCTGTCTTAAAACAGTCCACCCCCATTTCCAACAGTCCTTCCAGTTTATCCTGAAACCATCCGCATGCTTCAGGATTGGTGAAGTCCACCACTGCCATGCCCGGCTGCCACATATCCCACTGCCAGACCGAGCCATCAGGGCGTTTCAGAAAATACCCCTTCTCCATTCCCTCGTCAAAAAGAACGGACTCCTGGCCGATATAGGGGTTAATCCAGACACAAACCCTCAGCCCCCTGGCTTTGATGCGCCCAATCATCCCTTTCGGATCAGGGAATACCCGCTCATCCCAGCAGAAATCGGACCAGTGAAACTCCTTCATCCAGAAACAGTCAAAATGAAAAACCGATAACGGAATGTCTCTTTCTGCCATTCCATCAATAAACTTCATCACTGTCTCTTCGTCATAATTTGTCGTAAAGGAAGTGGACAGCCAGAGCCCAAAAGTCCAGGCCGGAGGAAGGGCTGGTTTTCCTGTCAGATCTGTATATCTGCGCAAAACGTCTTTCATGGCAGGACCATTGATCAGGTAATAATCCAGCATCTCCCCCCGCACGGAAAATTCTGTCTTCGTAACCGCTTCCGTCCCTATCTCAAAAGACACCTTCTCCGTATGATTCACCAGGACGCCATACCCTTTGTTAGAAAGGTAAAATGGTATATTTTTATAGGACTGTTCCGTGGAAGTTCCGCCGTCTTCATTCCAGATGTCCACCGTCTGCCCGTTTCTCACAAATGCGCCAAACCTCTCTCCCAGGCCGTAAATCAACTCTCCCACGCCTATGGAAAGCTGTTGGCGCATATATGCGTCATTATCATCGCTTCTCACATAAGCGTCCCCATGCCAGTCAGTCCTTATGTACGCAAGGTCATTGTGGCCGCTTGACGTAAGCTTCTTTCCATGGGAATAATAAGTCATCTTCCAGTTCTTCCTGTCAATGACCAACTCCAGAGTCCCGCTGACAATATGTATTTCTCTCTCATTTTCCCATGTGGTCATGGAGTGGCTTTCAGGGCATACAATCTCAAATTCAGGCGAATCATGAAGGGTTCCTTTATAGTGATACGTTTTCACCCTAATCACTTCCGGCGCAGGCGCAGTAATCTCCAATGTGAGATTCACCCCACCCAATGTATTTCCCCTGGACGCAATCCTGTGTGTGGGTGCGCAGATGGTCACTTTATCCTTTGAAATTTTGGTAAAATAAGCCTCCGCAGGCGAAAAACACGCATATCCCTCTTTTTGCAGCCAACATCCATTACTGAATTTCATCTTATTCTCCTTTTTATTTAAGTTCCGCTCTTCTCTATAGCGCCTTGTGATGGAAATCACATTTCGCAGGCAAGAGCTATTCCTTTGCCCCAAAATACTTCTCCAACAATTCCCTCTCCAAAATCCCCGTCTCAGGACTTCCTTTCACGATACGATGGGTCTTCTTCACTCTGCCGTCCGTTTCTTTCCATTGTTCCGTCACATAATTTATGGCATATTCCCCCTCTGCCAATGCCAGTTTCTTTTCCTGCGCCATATCCGCCAGACATTTTAAATGAGTCACAAAGATCAAATGTGAATGTGTCTCAGAAAACGCATGTATTGCCTCGGCCGCAATATCGGCCCCTTCTCTTTCGGAGGTTGTAGCCAATATCTCATTCATCAGCAAAAGGCTTCCCTTCTTCAGCATTCCCGCCACAGATTTCATTGCCACCAATTCCTGCTCCAACTTGCCATATATGGTATGCGCATCCTCATTGCAGGAAAAAAGACTTCCGATAAACCCGGCGGCAGATGCCTCAAAAAAATCTGCCGGGACATAGAACCCCAACTGCATCATAATCTGAGACAATCCCACTGCCTGCAAAAAAGTTGTCTTGCCGCCGCTGTTATGTCCTGTTACTATGGCAATCCTGCCCTCTTCATTAGAATATGAATTGCTTTGTATTCCACCAGCCGCTTTCTCTGCCAGCAAATAAATCGGGTACAGACTTCTAAACTCCATAAACGCGCCGCAGCCCTCCCTTACCCTGGGCAGGCACATTCCAATTCCCTGTTGTTGGCAGATTTCATAGAGTCGTATGCCAGCTCTGTAATAAGGAATTTCCCGTTGTATTCTCCTGAACGCATTTACAATCGCACTGTTTAGCCTGGAAGCAAAATCGCATAACTTCAAGGTAGTTTTGGAATATATCTCATCCATATTGCTGCTCAAAATAATATTATCCGCAGGAATCAGGTAATCTTTGTCCACCACTGTTTTCTTTAACAGTCCCTTTTCTTTGGTTATATAATAATTTCCCCGGTACAATCCCTGTATGGTCACGGAATCCAAAACCTGTCCATATGTATACTCCGGCCGATACCTGATGGCGCCGTTTTCTAACAGTTCCTTCAAATGCCCTATAATCTCCCCAAGCCCCTTTTTATACTCATGATTTCCCAGAAATCTCACCAGCCCCACCAGGGCATCCGATCTAAATTCCGTTTCCGCTCCCAGGTTCGCAGTACATATGGCCTGATAATTTGCCTCCAGCACCCCGATATTCTCTTCCAGATTTTTATAGACAGGCTGGGTTTTGTCCCATATATTTCTCTTAATTGGCACATTATTTTTAAGTTTTTGACAGAAATTCTCATACTTATCCAGAAAATGCGGTTTTTGTATCAGGTCTTGAAGCACTTCCTGGCGATGCAGAATTACTTCTTTGTCCACAGGTAAATAGTCCAGCTCCTGGCAAAGCACCCCAAATTCTGTCTTGTTTAGAACATGTGCTTCCACCAGCCTTTCCAACTGTAAATCATGCGCCAACCACGGACTGACTCTTCCGCCCTCTTTTCCCTGCTCCCACTTCTCCTCACTGGGATACAGCAAATCAAACCAGATCATTCCATTTCCTCCATCAGTCTCTCATAAGTCACACCACATTTGACCGCAATATCTTTTGCGTAGGAATATCGGAAAGACTCCCCTTCCCTGATTTTATATGTCCGTTCCTTATACTCCCCTTCTCCTTCCACCTCCGTAATAAGGCTGAAAAATCCCTCACTTTCCAGCCCATCGCCCACTTCGTAAAAATGTGTCACCAAGCCGCCCCGACATTGTTTATGAGCTATTTCCCGCAATAGCCTCTTTAACAAAATCACAGCCGTGGATCTCTGTGTACTTGTAAATGTTTCATTCAGCAAAACCATATCCCGCTCCTGTAAATTTTGCAGAATGCTGTGTACTCTCTGAAGCTCTTGTTCAAACCTCCCCACAGATGCGCCTCTCTCATCTTCTCTGCTGAAAAGTGTATGTATATTCCCCACTATCCCCAGAGATGCCTTTCTGCAAGGGACAAACATCCCCACCTGGGCCAGACATTGAATCACTCCCACGCTTCTGATAAATGTGGTTTTGCCTCCCTGATTTGCGCCCGTCAGGATAAAAATACATCTGTTGTCCGAAAGTTGGTAGTCATTTGATACAACTTGACATCCTTTTTTATTCTGGTAGAGATTAATAGCCAATGTCATGTCATAGGCTTCCCTGACACTTGTATCCTGTAATGGTGTACAGACCGGCATACAAAAAAAGAACCCTGCTTTCTCATATTCCCGCACAAAACGGATGCAGGCCAGATAAAACACAAGCTCCCTGGCAACCCGGACAAACTGGCAAATATCATACTTTCCATAGGCTTCATACAGTCCCCCCAACTCCTCCACAAGCTCTGGCCGGCGCATACAGACCTGTTCCTGAATTCTTTTGTCAAGATATGTGATATCCATATTTTGATAAATTCCTATTGTAAAGTCAAACGCTCCAATAAAAGGCTGCGCCCATTTCTTAAGTCTCTTCGTATATTCACAATCCTGTACACCCTCAGGATCTACTACTACACTGTGACAGTTTTGCCCCTTGTCCTTATTTAAAATAATACTCTGCGGCATGTTCTGTCCAAGAAGGGTCAAAAACTCAGACAGCCGTTTTCTTTCCGCCACCACTCTGCTGTCAGAAATAAAATCCGCCATTTTTTCAATCCCCACATCCAACGGTGTGCCCGTTTCGGCTTGTTCAGATACTTTCCCACAAACACGCTCAAGCCCTGCAAGGAAATCATACCGCGCCTGTAAGGCAAATATCATTTTCTTCTTCTCGTCTTTGGTATCGCCGATCCTTTCAAGCCCTCTCTGTATTGCGGACACACAGGCGACAAACTCCTCAGCCGCCTCATAAATAACAGCATTCTGATACAATTGTTTCATAACCTTCTGACGCAGTATCACAGTAGAACACTTGGCGCAGGGATGCAGAAAAATCTCTTCAAAGCCATATTGATCCCAGAACTTCCCTGCCCGATATATTTCCTCATATACAAATTTTAAATTCAGATCAGCAATGTATCCTTCCTCCCCACCATATATCCTTGCTTTCCATTCCCTGTAACTATCTTCGCTCTCCCAAAGTAAACTGAAATACTTCTCCACTGCCTGCCCTCCACTCAATCTCCTCCCTGTTCCAGATAAACCTGTCCCTGCTTCCTGAACATATCGGCATAAATGCCTCCCAGCTCCATGAGCTGTTCATGTGTGCCATATTCCACTATCTTTCCTTCCACAAAGACCGCAATATGATTTGCTATCGTGGAAGCAGCCAGGCGGTGTGATATGAAGATTGCCGTCCTGTCCCTGGCCATGCGAAAGAAATTCTCATATATCTCATTTTCCGCCTTTGGGTCCAGAGACGCCGTGGGTTCGTCCAGGATTACAATGGGCGTATTCTTATACAACGCCCGGGCAATGGCCAGCTTTTGCCCCTCTCCGCCTGACAGATCTGTTCCTTTTCCGGTAAATTTTCTGGACATAAACGTATGAACACCCTGGGGCAGCCGACTTACCTTCTCAGCCAGCCCCACCTTGGCTAAGACAGCAAGTGTTTCTTCTTCCGGCACTGCCTCATGCATGGTGACATTCTCCCCCACTGAAAAAGAAAAGTTGATATAATCCTGGAATACCGCCGAGATTATCTCGTTATACGCCTCCTTTGAAATCTCCCATATGTCCACGCCTCCCACTGTGATTCTGCCCTTTGTGGGATGATAAAATCTGCACAGAAGCTTGATAAGCGTACTCTTTCCGGCACCGTTTTCTCCCACAACGGCCAGCTTTTCATTTTCCCCTATCTCAAGGTTTACATTTTCCAGACAGAACCGTTCCGAACCTGGATACGCAAATGATACGTTTTCAAACCGGATGGTCCTGTCCTTTAAATCCTCTGTACTCTTACCCATTCCCGCTTCCCCCATGGTACTTATGCTGTCAAAATCTGACATGGAAAGCCGCATACGGTTATATTCACCTGCTTTTTCTATCACATTTGACAGAGAAGAGGAAATGACCGTGACTGCCGAAAAATACATGGTAAAGTCGGCAATTGTTATGGCGCCGTCAATATAGCCCAGAGACAAAAGCCATAATATGCAGAAAGTCTGTATGGTCATTGCCACAGACAGCAATATCTCAAACAATGCGTATCGTTTAAAATCCCCATACTGCAATCCCAGCATTTCTTCACGATACCCATGGATTTTCCCCATGAACCATGCTTCCAGTCCATTCAGCCGCAGCTCTTTTGCCGCGCCCTTATCGGAATATGCCACACCCATCAGATAATTTCCCACCCTGTCATTCTGAGCATAGGAAATACGCTGCTTTTCCAGCCGTTTTTGCATCAAATATACGAAGACAGCTTTCACGGCCAAGACGCCCCCTATGAGCAATACAAACACAAAATCCAGCTTTGCTACAATCGCAGCCAGACCCGCAACCGTAAAAAGCGCCGAGAAAATACTCTGAAGCACTGTCACTGCGCTAATAATTTCATTTACATGATTCGCCATGTAAAGTTTATCATGGAAATCCGGATTTTCCATAACCTCTACGGGCAAATCCATGGTATATCTCCCCGTTGTTTCCCTGATTTTTTTGGCAAACTCATCGGCAAAAAAAGCCGCCCGATTCTTCAGGAAAAGATTCACTGTGGTTACAAGAAGCAAAATAGCGGCATAAAGCAAAATTGTTTTGACAATATCCGGATGACTTACATCTCCCAGCAGCTGTTCAATAAAGAGTTTAGGAAAATAAGCGGCAAGCATGGCCTGTACTGCGGTCAAAATGGCCTGGGGCGCAGAACAGACTATATAAAACGGTTCATATTTATGTATGGTTTTGAAAATCAATAGTATCCCATGTAAATTTTTCATCATTGACACCTGTATCCATTCCTGTTCCACAATATGTTTTCTTCTTAAATAATTCCCATTGCGCCGTGAAGATTTCCATATTCATTCGTGGACGCTGTGAGGCGTTTCCATGCCATTTTTGTGTGACACTATGCCTTCTTCATAATGTTTGGCCTGCATTTTAAAAAGTTTCGCATAAACTCCCTCCAGTTCCATTAACGTCTCATGGGTGCCCCATTCCGCAATCCGATTGTCAGAGAGTACATAAATTTTGTCGCACATGCGAGTCGAAGAGAGCCGATGTGAAATAAACAAAGTGGTTCTTCCTTCCGAAATGCTGTCAAGCCTGGAAAAAAGCTCATACTCCGCTATGGGGTCCAAAGCGCTTGTGGGTTCATCCAGAAGCAGCACATCCGCATCCTTGAAAATCGCCCGGGCCATGGCCAGCTTTTGCCCTTCCCCGCCGGAGAATTCCACCCCATGATTGTCAAGTTTCTTATATACGGATGTTTCCAGACCTTTGGGAAGTTTTGATATTTTTTGCGTCAGCCCGCTTTTCTCAATGCAGTCCCGCAGTTTCTTCTCATTGGCTTCCTGATCAAACAGAATGTTTTCTCTCACGCTGTAGGCAAACAGGGCAAAATCCTGCAAGACAATCCCGATATGCCTGCAATACGCTCTGTATGGTATCTGACGAATATCCACACCATTGAGTGTAATCCTCCCTTCTGTGGGATCGTAAATCCTGCACAGTAGTTGAATCAATGTGGTCTTCCCCGAGCCATTCAATCCAACAATGCCGATTTTTTCCCCATGGCCTATCTCAAGATTCACGTTTTTCAAAATGTATTGGGAAGTATTGGGATAGACAAAAGAAACATTCTCAAAGCAGATTTTCTCATTGGTAAAATCCAGCACCGGCTCCGGCAATGCGTTGCTTTTGGATATTTCGCTGTTCTTTTGCACCATGTCCAGATATTGTCGATAGAATGCAATAGACTTACAATTGTTGTTGATTTCCCCCATGGTCTTGAAAAATGACAGTAAAATAGAAGTAAAAAGCGTTGTGGAGGATAGAAGCACAGTATATTGGGCAATGCTTACTCTGCCCATGGACACCTGCCAGGTAAAATATATATACATAAGAGCAGTCTGTAATATGGTCAACAGATTGCTCAAACTCTGAACACCAAATTTTCTGCGGTACAAAGCGGTCATCTTGGCCACCTGGGCGGCAAAAATGGAACTGTATTTTTCCCGGATAAATTGGTTGGCGTTATTGATTCTGATTTCCTTGGCAAATTTATATTCTGTCATGACAGAATATAGATATTCCAATTTGCGGTCATCTTCCACTTTGCCATTGTCGAAATCAAATTCCTGTTTCTGCGTCAGCAGGGACATTCTGATAAGCAATGCGGATATCACCAGAATTATTAACACAAACCATGGGCTCAGCACGGAAAAAATAAACAAAACCCCAGCCAGCTGCACAAAATAATTAAAAAAGTTACCCCAGATGGAAATAAAAAAAGCCGGGTGTGCCTTCATGGATTTGCGTTTCAAATTCGCCATGGAACCGTCCTGTACATAGTGATAATTCACACAGACACAGTCATTCATATATTCATACTGCACGATGTTGGTGATTTTGCGCATGGCAATATTGTCTAAAAGAGAAAGAATATGGCGAATAAGAGCTGCTGCCAGATTAACAGATAAATACAGAACAATGACCCCTGCCACTTCTCCTTTGGTTCTGCCTTCCAACAGGGCATCCACTATAATTCCCACTCCAAATACATGAATCAGGGGCAGCAGACCGGTAAAAAGGTTTTTCACCAGGCATAAGAAAAAATATCCCTTTGACAGTCCCCATGCCCTGGCAAATAGAAACTTGAGATTCTTCATCTGTTCTTTCATATGAAATCCCCCCTTATGATATAGTTCCGCAATTTCCCTTCCAGTCCTCTTCCAGACACGAAACATACTTTCATTATATCTTTCTAACCCAATTTGTACAATAACTTTCTCCAAAAAACCGACAAAAATTGTGACAGTTCCGGCCGGCAGCCTTTCCTCCGGGTGCCGGCGCATAGGAATCCTTCTCCGTGCCCTGTCTGAACTGTTACAGTTTTTTCATTTTCAAATAGTAAAACCCATAGCCGGGTATGGGCATTTCTGCCAACCCCTTCTTTTCCCCTGAAATCAGCTCCTCATACTCCTCTGTTTCCGTTTCATTGAGCCTAACCGTCCTGTCAAATTCACTGAAATTGAACAAGCCTATGATCTTCTCCCCTTCATAGTATCTGCCAATCCCCAGTACGGAACCATCTCCTGTCTCAATGGTCCATGTATCCGCATTTGATACAAATACCTTTTCCGAAGCACGAATCTTCTCTAACGCCTGAAGACCATGGAATATCCTTTCCTCCACCGTCCCCGGTTTTTCAATATTCTCCGCCTGTTTCCAATTCATTGCCCCCCGATGGATATACCTGGAATCCGCAGCCTTAAGCGAATCATTTTTATAAGTATAGTCATTGAGCTGTCCAATCTCATCCCCGCTGTACAATACCGGAATTCCTGACTGCATGAACATATATCCATGAAGCATAATATCCAGTCTGATTGCTTTCTCCATGGCTCCGTCATCCTGTTCGCAGCCCGCCTTCTCCACTCCGCACATGGATGCCGTTGTTCCGCAGAATCTGGCGTCTCCGGTGACAGGGTCCGCATTATACAATTCCCCTCTGCTGCAGCTCCCTCCCACATATCCCTGAAAATAATCATTCAAGTATTGCTTATGAGAACGTTCCTCCATGCCCGCCGCCATTAGAAAACCATAGTCCAGACCCCAGCCAATGTCATCATGACAACGAAGGTAATTTAAAAACACATATTCTTTGGGCAACGCATTCACAATATCCAACTGTCTCTTTAATAACCTGACATCCCGGGTCGCAATGGTATGCCAGGTTGCTGCCATGGTAGTAACATTATAAAGCATATGGCATTCCGGCTTTTCCACCGTCCCAAAATAGGGCACTACTTTCTCCGGCTCCATGACCACCTCGCCCAGCAAAAGGACAGAAGGACAGACAATTTCACTAATCATGCGCATCATACGCACAATGGTATGCACCTGGGGAAGATTCCTGCACGAAGTATGGAGTTCTTTCCAAATGTAGGGCACTGCGTCGATACGTATAATATCTATCCCCCTGTTGACCAGGTAGAGAAAATGATACATCATCTCGTTAAATACCCTTGGATTTTTGTAATTCAAATCCCACTGATAGGGATAAAATGTAGTCAAAACATAATGTTTTATATCCTCAAGCCAGGTAAAATTCCCAGGGGATGTGGTGGGAAATACCTGTGGAACCGTCTTTTCATATTGGGATGGCACATCCCAATTGTCGTAGAAAAAGTAACGGCTCATATATTCCCCGTCTCCCTGCCTGGCTTTCCTTGCCCATTCATGGTCTTCGGAAGTGTGGTTCATGACAAAATCCATACAGATTTGTATGCCCTTTTCATGACAGGCTTCTGTCAAGTGTTCCAGGTCCTCCATGGACCCCAGCTTTTCCTGCACCTTCCTGAAATCCGCCACTGCGTATCCACCGTCAGAACGCCCTTCTGCCGTTTCCAAAAAGGGCATCAGATGAATATAATTCACATTGCACTTTTCAATATAATCCAGCTTTGACTCCACACCTTTCATATTTCCGGCAAAATTATCAATATAAAACATCATCCCTAACATGTCATTGCGTTTGTACCAGTCAGGGTCCGACGCTCTTTCCTCATCCCTTTTTTTCAGCTCTTTCTTTCTGTCCAAATAGAACTGTCTCATTTGATTACACAATTCCGCAAACATAGAGCTGTTATCATACAGCTCCATGTAAAGCCAACGCAGCTCATCATGATGCTTTTCCAACCTTTGGCTGAAAACTTCTGATTCTCTGTCCATAGCCACTCACCACCTTTTCCTGTCGCCAATCCTCAATCTCCCCTTATAACTCTCCTGATTTCCTGTTCCTGGGGCATCACACGCAGCGCTCCCTTCCTGGTGGTCACAATTGCCGCCGCCCCATTGGCAAATTCCAGTATCTCCTCCAAAGTCTCCGCCTTCAGATTTTCCAGTCCCGCCCAAAGCACTCCATGAAGCACACATCCCATAAAAGTATCACCTGCGCCCGTTGTCTCTATGGTACCTGCCTGTAAAAACGCCCCTTTTTCCACCATACTATCCCCGTAGTACGCCCGGCTTCCCTCTTTTCCCATGGACACAAGAATCAGTGGAATCGGATATTTCTCTTTTATCTTTTTTACACCTGCGCTATAATCCTTTTCCCCTGTAAGCCATGTAATCTCATTATCAGAAATCTTCAGTATATCGCATATGCTCAATCCATATTCCACCTGTCTTTTGGCTGTCTCCATAGAATCCCACAACGGTTCTCTTATATTGGGGTCAAAGGAAATCAGCGCTCCTTTCACTTTGGCGTATTCCGCAGCATATTGAGTCGCCTCCCGCACTCCCTCATGGGTCATGGACAGGGTTCCAAAATGAAAAATTTTAGTGCGCTCCAACAATTCCTTCTGAATATCGGACTTTTTCAGACACATATCCGCCCCAGGATTTCTGTAAAAAGAAAAATCTCTGTCCCCGTCTTCCTTTGTCTCCACGAAGGCAAGTGTGGTCCTGCATTCGGAATCCATGCACAGATTCGAGGCATCAATGCCCAAGTCTATGAGAGCGGCACGAAGTTTTCTTCCAAACAGATCTTCTCCCACCTTTCCGATAAATCCCGTCTTATGCCCCAGCTTTGTAAGCATGGCAAGCACATTGCAGGGAGCACCCCCGGGATTGGCTTCAAATAGAGTATTTCCCTGGGGAGAAACCCCGTTATCCGTCATATCAATCAATAATTCTCCAAGCGCAATCACATCATATTCTTTTAGATTATCTCCCATTGCGGTCACACATTCTCCTTATTCCAGTTCCCTTGTGGAACTTATTCCGCAGTGTACTTTCGCACACTTTGCCCTCTGCTGCCCTGGCTTGCTTTTGGGCGGATGCTGATTTATTTTTCTGTTTTGCTGCGCCTTTACGAAATCCGGGAAAACAGAATCTGATATGCCTGATAATCCCCGCCTCTCAGCGCTATGGGCATCCCGCAGGACATAAGCGCCGCTCCGGAATAAACCTGTCCCGTATCCTGGGCTTCATATTCTCCCGCAGCATCCAATCCCCGCAGCTTTACATAAATTACCGGCAGGTTCCCGTGAGTTTCCAGCGAAACCACACTGAGAAGCGCAGACTCCTTCTGAGAATCCACCACCATCCATGCCCCGAACTCCTCCCCAAAGGGATTGCTTAACCTGTAATACTTCCCATTTTGCAGCAATGGTGCTGTCCTGTGGTATAGCGCCACCTGATTTTTTACCTGCTGTCTGTCTTCTTCACTTAATTTCCCCAAATCAAGTTCATATCCAAAGGCTCCGGTCATGGCAACCACCCCCCTGGTACTCATATCCGTAACACGTCCTGTCTGATGGTTTGGCACTGCGGATACATGCGCGCCCATGGCAGACAGGGGATATCCAAAAGAGGTCCCATATTGAATGCGCACCCTGTCTACGGCATCCGTATTGTCACTGCACCAAATCTGAGGGGTGTAATAAAGCATTCCCATATCAAATCTCCCGCCCCCGCCGGAACACCCCTCCCATAAAATGTGAGGAAATTCCGCTGTCAGCCGTTCAAGAAGGGAATACACTCCCAGCATATAGTCATACAATACCCTGCCCTGTTCTTCCGTACTACCTGAATAGATATCCGCAAGGCTGCGATTCATATCCCATTTCACATAATCAATGGAACCCTGGTGTAATACAGAAGCTATTTTTTCATAAATGTACTGCACCACCTCTGGATTCGCGTAATCCAATACCAGTTGATTCCTGGCTCTCACCGGCCTTTTCCCCGGTATCTTCATGGCCCATTGAGGATGCTCCCGATACAGATTACTGTCTTCCGAAACCATTTCCGGCTCAAACCATATGCCGAACCGCAGACCCATCTCATGAATCTTTGCCGACAATTCCGATAAAGCGCAGCCTAATTTCCGTTCATTTACTTCCCAGTCCCCCAGGGAAGAATTATCGTCATCCCTGTGTCCAAACCAGCCGTCATCCATCACTACCATTTCTATTCCCAGTTCGGCCGCCTGCTGCGCCAGTCTGAGAATCGCTTCCCCATCAAAATCAAAATAGCACGCTTCCCAGCTGTTCACAAGGATCGGCCTGGCCTGATTCTTATATTCGCCCCTGCATACATGCTCTCTGATACATTGGTGAAAATGATGGGACAGTACACTCAGGCCTTCCCCTGAATATGACAGCACCGCTTCCGGTGCGTAAAATACTTCACCTTTGTGTAACGGATACGAAAACTGTTCTTCCGATAGCCCCATGACAAAACGTATTTGCTGAAACTGATCCTGCTCCACTTCCGCACTGAAGCTTCCGCTATACACATAAGAAACCCCATAGCATTCTCCCGTATCTTCCGTTGTGTCCGCCCCCGCAAGAATAACAAATGGATTATACTGATGGCTGGAACTCCCTCTGGTGCTGCCAATGGACTGCCTTCCATGGGAAACCTGCGTCCTCTGCATATTGCGCTCCATGGCATGGCGGCCGTAAAATGTCATAAAATCTAATGGGCCAAATAAAAAGTCCAGGCATACGCTGGACACCTTTTCCAGATATACCTTCTCTCCTGACACATTTGTAATCCGCACGCTCCTGGTAATCATATCACATTCCTCAACAACGCCGTATAACAATGCCACTTCCAATCCCAGCCGCTCCTCTTTCAGGAGAATTTCCAAAGTCTGTGCCTCTTGGGCGTATACTGCCGGCAGCCCCGGAATAGAATATTTCCCCTCCCTGATGTGATGGCTGTCATAACGAAGGTCACACCCCAGGCAGCCATTCATTTCCTTCACCTTCAAGGCCGTATTGCGATAGTCCCCGGTCCCAAGGACCGGAAATTCCTGTGGGAGCACATCCAGGGAATACCCACGCTCCTGTCCGGCATCATAAGGGTTTCCTGAAAATCCCCTGTCAAAATAGGTCAGCATATACTCCATGGAAACATCCATCTTTTTTCCATAATATAAATGCAGCAAATAACCATACCGGTCCACTTTTATCTGATAAGTGGTATTCTGTGTATGCAGGAAAAACACCTGACTTTTCTCATCATATACAATTGCCATGTTCAAGCCTCCTATTCCAATCACCATTTATGGCGATTTGTTCCGGTCTCTGCGCTGGATTGTTTCCTCTTATGGGGAGGGCGTAAAAATATGTGCCGCCGCGCCTGTGATGGCAGAACCCAATCCATAGACCACATTGCTGATCACATATTGCCCCCCATTGACAAACACTTCAATTAAATTTGGCTCCACAATAATATCCAGATTGCATTGTTCCACACCCTCAGGGGTGCTGCAAACAACCGCAGGTCCTTTTGTCTTCCCGAACACTTTGCTTCGGTCGGTTTTTACCGCTCCCTGCTCCTTCCATATGCGGTATCCGCCAATATTCAATTCTTCTCCCTCTTCTAACTTTGCCTGAATCCTGCAAGGGGTATCTCCCGGAATAGATTGCGTCCCCTGTGGTTCTGTGGAAAAATACCTGTCCACTTCCGGATGAACCCTGAAAAATATATGACCATTTTCCACTTCAATCACTCTCGGAACGCACATCATCCCGTTCCATGGCTTCTTCCCTTCCTCTTCCACCGCCTCTGGCATTCTCATCCACGCAATCATAACCCGCCTGCCATCCTTATCCACATTGGTTTGCGGCGCATACAAATCCATTCCATAATCCACATACTGAAATTTCCCGGAAAGTCTCAGTTCGCAGCTCCTCCTGTCAAATTCTGCCAGTGAGCATACCGACAGACTTTCATATCCCTTTCCCGGCTCTCCGATATACATGGGGGAACCCATGAACACATACGTTTCCCCCAGCCGAAACAGGTCCGGACATTCCATAATTTTTCCAGGCATTCCAACATTCTCAGGCCAGGCCCCTGAAGAGTTATCTTCCGGCCTTTCCCTCCAGGCAGGCTTATCAGACTCCCGTTCCATTTCCGAAAGCCCCTTTTCAGCCTGCCCAGAAGGAGACTGCCTGGGATACTGCGCTGCGTATTTCCACTTTTCTCCCTCCAGGCTGGTATAGAACAGCACCCGTCCCCTTGTTCTCTTATAGGTACTGCCCAGAATCATGTAGTATGTCCCTTCCTCCTGCCATACCTTGGGGTCCCGTGTATTCACTGCGTCTCCAATGGCATCGTCCCTGAGCACGGGAATAATCTGCCTCTTGCCATTCCAGTTATCAAAATGATACCCATCCTCCGAAATCAGCATGGCCTGACTGGTCTCAAATTGTTCTTTCCAAGCTCTGTGAATATTTTCCTCCTCCGTTTCCAGATACCGTACCGCCGAATAATAAAGATACAATTTCCCCTCTACTTCCAATGCGCTTCCCGAGAACACTCCGTTTCTGTCATAAGATTTTGTGGGAAACAGCGCAATGTCCAAATGTTCCCAATGCACCAAATCTTCGCTTACCGCATGCCCCCAATGCATGGTTCCCCACATGGGCGCATAGGGAAAATACTGATAAAACAGATGATATTTTCCATGAAAGTAAATAAATCCATTGGGATCATTGATCCAGTTTCCCGGCGATTTCAAATGCAATGTGTTTTTCATATACGGTGTCCTTCTCTTTCTATTCCAGTCCAGTCCCACAGTGTGGTGTGCTTTATACGCTTTCCCCTGACCGCTCTTTGGTCTGGAATTCTTTTATTCAGCAACCTGCTTTATAACAATTCAGGCAGCACTTTCCGCAAGGTCACTGCCGTAATGGTTATAGCATCATTTCACCGCTCCTGCCACCACGCCATTGACAATCTGCCTCTGTAATACCACATACAGCGCAAGAATGGGAACCACGCAGAGCAGCAGCCCTGCCATTATTGTACCATAATCCGCCGAATATGTCCCATAAAAACTATATGTGGACAACGGCAAAGTCAACAATTTTTTATCCGTCAGTACCAACGATGGAAGCAGGAAATCGTTCCAAAACGCCAGAGCGTTTAAGATGACCATGGTGGAAATAATGGGTTTGAGCAGAGGGAACACAATCCCAAAAAAGGTCTGAGAATGTGTACAGCCGTCAATATATGCCGCCTCTTCCAGCGCAATGGGGATGCTTCCGTTGATAAAACCATGGAACATAAACACGGACATAGCCATGGAAAATCCTGTGTGCATAAAGATTAACGTCAATCGGTGATTCAGAATATTCAGTGTTCCTCCATATATGCTCACCAAAGGTATCATAATCGCCTGAAAAGGGATGATCATGGACGCCACCATAAGTCCAAAGGTAATCTTGGAAACCAGATTCTTGTGCCGGACAATATAGTAGGCCAACATGGATGCCAGCAGCGTCACCAGCAACGTTGCCGAGACAGTTACAAGCAGTGAATTCTTGAACGCATTCAGGAAATCCATCTGGGTAAAGGCTTTTACAAAATTATCAAATGACAGTCCCTTAATGGTAAATAGCCAGGAAAAGGGGCTTTTGATAATATCTCTCTTCTGCTTCAGAGAGTTGATAACCACCATAAGGAACGGAAACATATACGCCGCAAATATTACGATTAGTCCTGCCATGGACAGTATGTTGACAATCTTTTTCTTATTTCCTCCCACCGCCGTCTGTGCCATTATGCCTCGACCTCCTTTTTCTTAGTCAGATATACCTGAAGACCGCTGATACATGCTGTGATGACAAACAATACCAGCGCCTCCGCCTGCCCTGTTCCGAACTGTCTGGATGTGAACGCTTTCTCGTACACATGCATTGCCGCCATCTCAGTGGTTCCGTAAGGGGCGCCCCCTGTGAGGGACAGGTTTACATCATATACCATAAACGCCCTGGACAATGTCAAAAATAAGCAGATAGTAATGGAGGACATCATGAGGGGCATGATAATGTTTTTCAACTTGATAAAACCCACTGCTCCGTCAATGCCGGCCGCTTCCATCACATCTTCACTCAATCCCATAAACCCTGCTACATAAATCAAAATCATATACCCTGACAGCTGCCACACAGATACCAGAACCAATGCGGCAAAGGCTTTTCCCGGATCAGACAGCCAGGACGCCTCAAACATGCTCCATCCCGTGCTTTCTCCCACACTTACAAATACCCTGGAAAACACAAACTGCCAAATATACCCCAGCACAATGCCTCCGATAAGGTTTGGGGTAAAGAAGCCTGCCCGAAAGAAGTTCTGTCCTTTGATTCCTCTTGTCAAAAGCCAGGCAATTCCAAACGCAAGCACATTTACAATCACCACCACCAATATTACATACTGGAAGGTCAGAAGCAGTGAACGCCAAAATTGGCCATCCCTTATTACCGCTCCGAAATTCCTCAGACCCACAAAATTTTTCTCCTGTGATACGCCGTTCCAATCTGTCAGTGTCAGGTACACACCATAGAGAAATGGAACAATCAGAACTGCCAGAAAACAGAACAATCCGGGTAATGCAAATACGCAGAAATCTTTTCCGCCGCTTTTCGATTTCATAGTTTCTCTCCTATTCCAGTGCCGTCTCTGCACTTCGGTGCCCCAACCAGGGAAGGGTTATTCAGCCGCATATGCGTCTGAAAACCCTTCCGGGCACCTTCGTTCCGAGACTGTTTCCAGTGCCGTCTCTGCACTTCGGTGCCCCAACCAGGGAAGGGTTATTCAGCCGCATATGCG
>CAJUGT010000061.1 GCA_910586435.1 uncultured Acetatifactor sp.
TCGCCAACTGTCCGTGCAAGCACGGCCGCTTGGCTCATTGCCCGCAGGAATAAAAATGTTACGTATATTACCCAATCCCATCCGCCCCGGCGGTTTCAAAGGAATCACCGATTTGACTTTCATGTACTTTCAGCATAATCGCGCATTCCACCCGCTTCCGCTGAAGTTCACAGCCCACCTCATAGGCATCGTTGATATCCCCATGGAAATTATAGGCGTTAGCGGCACACCCGCCGCTACAATAGAATTTTGCGAAACACTTTTTACATTTATCTTTGGCGTAGACATTACAGCACTTAAAAGTGTCCTGGATGTCCTTCCTCAAAATCCCTTCTTCCACATTTCCCATCAGAAACTTCTCATTTCCCACAAACTGATGGCATGGATAGAAGTCCCCCCAGGGAGTCACTGCCAGATATTCTGTTCCGGAGCCACAGCCGGAAAGCCTTTTCGCCACACATGGACCGCCTTCCAGATCAATATTGAAGTGGAAGAAATGAAACCCTTTTCCGGCTTCCCTGCGCTTTATCATCTCCAAAGCCAGCTTGTCATACTCCTCATTCAGCCTGGGAATGTCCGCTGAAGTAATCGCATAGGAATCCGTGGGCTTGGCCACCACCGGTTCCACGGAAATCTGACGAAATCCCAAATCCGCAAGATGAGTCACATCCTCCGAAAAGTCCAGGTTTTCATGAGTAAAAGTGCCCCTGACATAGTAATTGGTCTGTCCGCGGCTCTCTGCGGCTTTTATAAACTTTGGAACAATCATATCATAACTGCCCTGTCCCCCCCTGAAGGGACGCATGGCGTCGTGAACTTCCTTACGCCCGTCAATGCTTAAGACCAGATTGGCCATCTCTTTATTGGCAAATTCCAGAATTTCGTCGTTTAACAGCACTCCATTGGTGGTAAGCGTAAATCGAAACTTCTTATTGTGAGGTTCTTCAAGACTTCTGCCATATGCCACCAAATCCTTTACCACCTGCCAGTTCATCAAAGGCTCACCGCCAAAAAAGTCCACCTCCAGATTCACCCTGTTTCCAGAATTGGCCACCAGAAAATCCAGCGCTTTCTTTCCCACATCAAAACTCATCAGCGCGCGTCTTCCATGATATTCTCCCTCTTCCGCAAAACAGTATTTACAGGCCAGATTACAGTCATGGGCAATATGAAGACAAAGTGCTTTTACTACTGTCTGCCTCTTTTTAAAATCAAAGACGTAATTTTCATAAATATCCGGCGCAAACAGCTGTCCTGCCGCCTCCAGCGCCAGCAGCTCGTCCACCGCTTCCCCGATTTCCTCTTCCGGAAAGGGAAGATTGGCTATATTCAATACCGCCGCCCGAATGGTATCAGCATCTTTCACCCCTTCATTGACAAGTGGTTCTACCAGGGGAATCATATCATATACAACATCGTCCACCACATGGACGGACCCGCTGTTTACATCCATTACAATGTTATACCCATTGCTCTTATACTGATGTATCACTTCTATTTTCCTTTCACAAAGTTCAAGCAGCGATAAAAATCGCTGCTTGAACAAAACCTTTCCGTTTCTGCCTCAAAACGCCGTAACTGCCGCCGGCATTCCCCATCTTTATTACTCGGCCTTTACCTGCTCGCAGCTCTGGTTTCCTACAGTACAGGAAGTCTTGCAAGCAGACTGACAGGAAGTCTGACACTCGCCGCAGCCGCCCTTCTTCATGGATTCTTTCAGATTTCTGGTAGTTAAGGTCTTAATATGTTTCATAACGAAATAGCCTCCTTCTATTCTTCTCAATCCGTAAATATAGAAATCCCATCTAGTATAACATAAAATTCTGATTTGTAAAAGGTTTTTTTGAAAAATCTGTCCGGCATCAGATGTCCCCGCCATTTTCAGACCTTTACCCCGGACATTATCCGAAATCTTGTGACAGCTTTCAGCTCAGCATTCCGCCAAGCATTCCCCCTCCGGCACAGAGCACCATTGTGGTCAACAGGGAATTTCCCACCTGAATACCGCCCTCTCCCATACAAAAGGAAACTGCGGTCAATACCAGAAAATAAGCGCTTCCCATAAAAAGTCCCCACAAAAACCTTCTGCTGTTCATCCTCTTTCCTGTGACAAAGCCGGCAAACACTGTGGCTGCCACATAGATGACAATGATTGCTATGGAGACAACTTTCTCGCTTAACCCAAACTTATACAGTAAAAAGGCAAGCAGCACAAGCATGACACCTGTAAGTATGTACGAAAAAAGCAGACTTTTGAGCAAAAACCATACCGGAATTCCTTCCATATCCGAGGCCCGTTCCTCCTGATCCATGTACGGCATCCTGATACCCTCCTCCCAACACTATAAACTTTTTATAAAATCATATGCACACAAGCCCCGGAACTTGACATTTACCTTTAAAATATAGTATAGTAAATTCTGTCTATACAAAATATAATCAAAAAGGAGTGAATTTTTTTTGGACGTTCCAGGTGTCATACAATTTATATTTCTAATTATTCTGGTTATTTTATCAGGATTTTTCTCTTCGGCAGAGACAGCGTTCAGCACTGTGAACCGTGTGCGGATGCGCGCATTGGAAGAAGAAGGAAGCCGCCGTGCCACAAAGGTTAATAAAATCTTGGAAAACTACAGTAAAATGCTCAGCGCCATTCTCATTGGCAACAATGTGGTAAACCTCTCCGCATCAGCCCTGGCTACCACCTTAGCTATGCGAATCAGCCTGCCTGTGGGTATCGCGACCGGCGCCCTGACGATTATTGTGCTTCTCTGCGGTGAAATCGTCCCGAAGACTTGGGCCATGACCTCCTCTGAAAAAATATCTCTGGCTTACAGCGGTATCATCTATGGATTGATGCAGATTTTAACTCCCATAATTTTTGTGGTTGATAAAATGTCAAACGGCATCCTGCGGATGCTGCGCATTGATCCCAGCAAGAAAATTACCACCATGACAGAGGCGGAGCTGCGTACCTATGTGGACGTGAGCCATGAAGACGGCGTCATCGAAACCGAAGAAAAAGAAATGATTTACAATGTGTTTGATTTCTCTGACGCTCTGGCAAAGGATATTATGATTCCCAGAATCAACATGGTGACAGTGGATATCAACTCCACCTATGAAGAGGTGCTTGCCGTGTTTCGGGAGTCCATGTACACCCGTCTTCCCGTATATGAAGATGACATGGACAATATCGTCGGCCTGATTAATATCAAGGATTTTATTCTCAGAGGAAATGATGACGGCTTCCACGTCAAGTCCATCCTCCGGGATGCCCATTATACATATGAGTTTAAAAAAGTGGCCGATCTGCTCTATGAGCTGCGTGAGAAGACCACCAGCGTTACCTTTGTGCTGAACGAATATGGCGCCACAGTGGGCATGATCACACTGGAAGATTTGCTTGAAGAAATTGTAGGCGAAATCCGGGATGAATACGATGCGGATGAAGAAGAACTCATTAAGGAAATTGATAAATACACCTATCTCGTGGAAGGCAGTATGAAACTGGACGACATTAACGATGAGCTTGAAACCGAACTTGACAGCAAAGACTATGACTCCATCGGCGGTATCATTATCGAAAGTCTTGACCGTCTTCCGGAAGATAATGAGGAAGTTACTCTGGAAAACGGCATAAAACTGAAAGTCCAGGGCATTAAGCAGAACCGGATAGTCAAGGTCTTGATGACTCTGCCAAAGGATGCGCCTAAAGCCAATTCCTCAGATATGGATTCCGGAAAAGCACCCATCCCGGAAGGAGAAATTCTTCCTTCAAAAGAGATGGAAGAATACCGGAAATCGGAAGAGTCGGATAGTTAAGTCCCACCATAAACAGATTGTTTTCTCCATTGCAAAACAGGCCGGAATCCATGCAAAGGATTCGGCCTGTTTTCTGTTCTCCTCTTCACGGCAGACGATAACGCTCCCCATATGCCAGTACCTTGCCGCGAAATTCTATATTATCTTCCTGTTTCAGCCTGTCCAGGTAGGCATGGGTGTCAAATTCTTCTTCCCTCGACTGAAGCATGCTCACCGCTATATTGGAACAGTGATCGGATACACGTTCCAGGTTCATTGCGATATCAGAGAGCAAAAAACCAAGCTCTATGGTACATTTCCCCTTTCTGAGACGCTTCACATGCCGGCGCCGAATGTCCTGGTTGAGCCCGTCAATCACTTCTTCCAATGGCTCCACCTGCATTGCCAGCATCAAATTCTCTTCCCGAAAACTTCTCATAGCCAAATCCAGAATTTCATGTACCGCTGTGGCCACTATCTCCAATTCTTCCCCTGCCTTGTCCGAAAAACACATTCCCTTTTTCTTCATTTCTTCCACGGACTCCTTAATATTTCTTGCATGGTCAGAAATTCGCTCAAAATCCCCCAGGCAATGGAGAAGGGCAGATACAGTATGGCTATCCTGCCCGGGCATATCTCTTGTACTCAGTTTTATCAAATAAGTGCCCAGTTCATCTTCCAATTCATCCACCCTGCATTCCAACGCCACTACCTGCTCTGCTGCCTCTTCGTCATAAGACCGCAACAATCCCATTGCCAGATTCATTGCCTTCTCCGACAATTCCGCCATCACACCTGCCACCGCTCTGCTGCGCTCCACCGCATAAGAGGGCATTTCCAGGAAGCGCACATCCAAAAGATGGCTCACATTTTCTTCTTCCTGTTCCGACTTCTCCTCCCTGATGGAGAGAAATGCCAGCTTCACAAGCCCTCCTGAAAATGGCAGCAGGCAGAAAGTTGATAAAACATTGAATATACTGTGGATAGCGGCAATTCCAAAAGGTGTTGCCGCATCTTCCAGAAACACAAAGGGCTTTACTGCGTTTATGCCATAAAACAATACCATAAACAAAATTGTACCTATGATATTAAAATACAGATGTACCAACGCCGCTCTTTTGGCGTTTTTGCCGGCGCCCATGCCCGAAATCATGGCAGTGATACATGTACCTATATTCTGCCCCATAATAATGGGAATGGCCGCACGGTAGGCCACCGCTCCCGTTGCGCAAAATGCCTGCAAAATACCTACGGAGGCAGAAGAAGACTGTAATACCGCAGTCAGCACGGTTCCAGCCAGCACGCCCAGAATGGGATTGGTAAAGCTGGTCAGAATCCCTGTAAATTCCGGCACATTTGCCAAAGGCTTTACAGCGCCGCTCATGGTATCCATTCCAAACATTAAGATGGCAAAACCAATCATTACCATCCCAATGCTTCTAAGCTTGTCCCTCTGCGCCAGCGAGCCTCCCTTCCTGGTTCCCATAAGAATGATTCCCGCAATGGCCATGATGGGAGAAAAGGAGGTGGGTTTACATAACCGCACCAAAAAAGAATCACTGTCTATGCCCTGCGCGCCCAAAATCCAGGAAGTAATAGTGGTTCCTATGTTGGCCCCCATAATAATCCCCACTGCCTGCTGCAACTTCATAATGCCGGAATTGACAAACCCCACCACCATAACAGTGGCAGCAGAAGAAGACTGAATGATGGCCGTAACCCCTGCCCCCATTATAACTGCTTTCAGTGGATTATCCGTCAGCCTCTCTAAAATCTGCTCAAATTTTCCTCCCGCAATCTTCGCCAGCCCCTCCCCCAGCAGATGCATTCCATATAAAAACAGCGCCAATCCTCCCACCATAGTCAGAAAATCAAAAAAATCCATAATGCCCTCTCTGATATATCATCACTATCCGAAACGTCCTGTAATATACTGTTCCGTCCTACGATCCTTTGGCCGGCAGAAAATCTGCTCAACGGAGCCAAACTCCACTACCTCTCCCGCAAGAAAAAAAGCTGTGTCGTCAGCCACTCTGGCCGCCTGCTGCATATTATGCGTCACAATGATTACCGTATACCTTTTTTTCAGACTTTTCATCAATTCCTCTATTTTCAGCGTGGAAATGGGGTCCAGGGCAGAAGTGGGTTCATCCATTAACAGCACCTCCGGCCGCACCGCAAGTGTCCTTGCAATGCAAAGCCTTTGCTGTTGCCCTCCGGAGAGGCTCAGTGCGGATTTTCTCAGGTTTTCCTTCACTTCATCATATATGGCGGCATCTCTCAGCGCTTCCTCCACTCTTTGATTGACTTCCATTCTGTTTTTAATGCCATGCAATCGTGGGCCATAGGCCACATTATCATAAATACTCATAGGAAAGGGATTGGGCTGCTGAAATACCATGCCCACCTTTTTCCGAAGCAATGTGGTGTCCACTCTTCTGTCATAAATATCCTCATCGTCTAAAAGTATTCTTCCGTCAATCCTGGTGTGCTCGGTCAGATCATTCATTCTGTTAAGGCATCTCAAAAAAGAGGATTTACCACATCCGCTGGGGCCAATTAAAGCTGTGATAAAATTCGTTTGTACTTCCATATTCACATCCTTTAAAGCATGTTTTTTTCCATAGTACAGATTCAGCCCCTGAACCGAAATTTTGCTCCGCTTCATTTTATGCCGCTCCCTGTTACGTTTATGGGATTTCCTGACTTTTCAGCTCATTCTGCTTCCCATCAGCCTTGTAAGAGTATTCATCAGCAATACAAAAAGAAGCAGCACGCAGCCTATGCCAAAGGCAAGTTCATATTGACCGTTTTGCATCTGCAAATACAATTCGATGGCAAGACTTCCTCCTGACTCAAAGACTTTTCCCCAAAGCCTGGAACTGTCTTCCCAAAATCCCTGTCCCAGCCCCGGCAGTCCCCTGGCGCTGCCCGCAGTATACAAAAGCGCCGCGGATTCTCCCACAATGCGCCCAACCGCAAGAATGACTCCTGTAAAAATCCCAGGCCACGCCGTGGGAAGCAGAATGGTTCGTATCATATGCCATTTGGCCGCCCCCATTCCAAGAGCCCCTTCTTTATAACTCTTTGGTACCGCCCGCAGCGCTTCCCGAGTGTTTTGTACCACCAGTGACAGAATCATCAATGTGAGCGTCAATGCCCCATTGAGCAGCGAATATCCCAGTCCCAATGTTCCTCCGAAAAATACCATGCCAAACATCCCAAAGAGAATGGAAGGAATGCCGGCCAAAGTCTCTATGGCAAACTCAATGACATCAATCAGTCTTCCCTTTCTTGCGTATTCATTCAAATAAATTGCCGCCCCCACCCCCACAGGGATTCCTATGAAAAGAGCAATCACCACCAAATACAGAGTATTCAGTAAATTGCCCCCAATTCCCATGGTCCCATGGAGGGAGCTGGTAACATTGGTAAAAAAATCCGGACGCAGCACGGGAAAGCCCTTTAGAAAGACATATCCAATGACTCCCAGCAGAAAAACCACCGTCAAAGACGCCGCCCCGTAAATCACTGCCAAAAGGAAAAGCTCCAGAAACTTTATCCGTGTACGGTATACTGTATTATGTTCCATTTTTTCAGCTTCTTATTCCTCACTTCCGGGTACTGTTTCTCGCTATGGCATTCATTACCAGATTGACCAGCATAATAAATACAAACAATACAAGACCTATGGTAAATAATACCTGCCTGTGGGTTCCCTGGGCATAGGCCATTTCACTTACCAGAGCCGTGGTAAGGAAACGCACGGAGGAAAAGGGAAATGGCGCGTTCACACTGTTTCCCGATACCATCATAATGGCCATTGCTTCCCCCAAGGCTCTTCCCACTCCGAGTACAATCGCAGTGAATATCCCTGACCTGGCGGCAGGAAGAACCGCCCAAAAAACCGTCTGTATACGGGTTGCCCCCAACCCAAGGGAAGCCTCCCTGATACCGGGATTCACTCCTCGAAGAGCAATTTCGCTTACATTAATCACAGTGGGAAGAATCATAATCGCCAATACCACAACGGCCGATAGCCAATTGGCGCCTCCGGTATATTGATGTTGTTGGGACCCTTCAAATATTTTCCGCTCCAATCGGTACATCAATGGGTTGAGCAAATACAACCCCAGCAGTCCATAGATAACGGAAGGAATCCCAGCGAGAAGTTCCACTGCCGGTTTCACCAGCCTTACAGCCCTCTTTCCGGAAAATTCGGCAAGAAATATCGCCGTAAGAATTCCCAATGGCACGCCGATTATGACGGCGGCCAATGTTCCTGCGGCAGAAGTAAGTATAATATACCAGATCCCATAGGATGGTTCTTCCGCTGTCGGATGCCATTGCGTCCTGAATACTATGTCTGTCAAACCAACCTTCTCAATTCCCGGCAAACCGTTTATGAGCAGATACAGCGTCATGGATACCACCGCAAAGACAGCAACGGACGCACAGGCGGCAAAAAATGCCTCCATCACGGTTTCTATTGTGATTTTTCTCCTCTGCTCTCTCAGATATATTCCCTTTTTCCCACCCAAAACCACTTCCTCATTTCAAGTTTTCCCTTTTTATATACCAAAACCACACCTGCACCAGCTCTTTCTGCTCTTCGATGTGCCCTTTTGTAACCATGATAAAAGGTCGGTACAAAGGATAACTGCCATCCTCCACATTCCCGGCACTGGGCTCCACCCCTTCTATGGGCAGTACCTTGACGGAATCGTCCACAACCTCAAAAGAAACATATCCTATGGCTCCCGGAATCAGCGCTGCCCTGGCTTTCACTGCCCCCATACTGTTCAGCTCATTGGCATAGACACATTGGTCCTTAATCCCCAGTGCCTCCTCAAACGCGTCCCGTGTGCCGGAGCCTGCTTCATGCCCCACTGCCACAATGGGCACGTTTTCTCCTCCCAGTTCCTCCCAGTTTGTAATTTGTCCTGTATAGATTGCCCTCAGCTGCCCCATGGAAAGTCCTGTGACTCTATTGGAGGGGTCCACACAAACCGCAATTCCGTCCATGGCTATTATATTCTCCACTGCCCCCCTTGCCAGTTCCTCTTCTTTCAGATACCGGGAAGAATTCCCAATATCCGCGCTACCGTTTAGAACAGCTTCAATCCCTGCCGCAGACCCCACATACTCAATGGTTACACTCACACCAGGATATTCTTCCATAAACCCTTCCGCCAAAGCGCTTGCCAGATGTTCCATGGAACTGCTTCCTGCCAGCCGGAGAGACCCCGATACTTCCCGGACACCGGAGGAAAAAACATTCCTCCCGCTCAAACCAGATGACATTCCAAGAAGCATTAAAACCATCCCCGCCAATACTCCCCTCACATATGTAATCCGGCCTTTTCCGCCGTCTCTCCCGCAGCTGCCCCGACACCGGAAATGTCCCCTTACCCTGGTCACGAACAATTCACACAATTTCTTCATGCCGCCCAAACTGTCGCAAGAATACCATCCGCTATGGCTCTGGCAACCTCATCAAATCGTTCGTCCAGCAGTTGATTGTCCGCATCCGTATTGATGAACCCCACTTCCACCAGCACTGCGGGCATCTGTGTCTGATTCAGGACCACCAGATTGGTCCGCTCATTGACTCCCTGATTCTCAAATCCAACGGCTTCCAGACGGGAATTAATATTATTTGCCAGCATTCCGGCCCTGCCATATTGATTATATACAAGTGTCTCCACCCCGGTATATTGATTGGGATAGGGACTGGAATTGCGATGAATGGATACAAAGTAATCCCCCTTTACCGCATTTCCTTCCTGCGCCTTTCGTTCCGGTGACTCATAAATATCCGTTGTTCTGGTATAATACACATTTACACCATTTTCTTCCAAAATCTGCCCCACAGCCAATGAAAGTGCCAACGCATCATCCTTTTCCTGTCTTCCCATGTATACCGCTCCCGGATTGCCGCCCCCGTGTCCCGGGTCAATTACCACCAAAGCCATAAAACAGGCCCTCCGCATATCTTTTTATATGATATGCGGAGGGCCTGTTTTATGTTCCAGAAAAAACTTCTATCCAGTTGTACAAATTTCAAATTTTCATATCCACCTGAGAACCTTTGATGTCCTCTACTGCCAGCCCCATTTCACTTAACATATTATTAATCTGGCGCTTTACTTCCGCAGTGACATTTTCCAGTTCCGCTGCTTTATCCACGGGCATATCCTTGATAAGATCCTCCAGTTCCTCTTCTTCCTCCTTGCGCTCTTCCAGAAGCTCTTCCTGCTCTTCTCTTTCTTCTTCGATCTTCTCAGCCTCTTCTTCCCGTTTCTCCTGTTCCTCATCCAGATGCGTCTTGGCATCCTGCATTACCATATTGATCACATCATCCTGAGAAGCCTCTATAATATCGTCCGCTGTCTCCTGGGCATCCACCATGGAATGTGTCTTTCTCTTTTCCTCCCTTATGCCCCGGATAATAGCATTTTCCTCGATAATCTGTTTGTCTATCTGTAACTGGTCCGCGCCTTCCTCTTTTTTATCCTGCTGAAGCTCCTTGATATGCTCTTTGCGCGTATCAATTTCGTCATCTATCTTACGCTCTCCGTCCCAGGCATCGCTCACCACCTTCATGGCCTGGCGCTGGGCCTGTTCCTTCCTCTGCTGGATTCTGGTTTGCAGAGCAAAATCCCCCTGCAAATTCCCCGCAAAAATGGTACAATCTCCAGCTTTTCCTCCACCCGACTTGCGCTCCGCAAGCTCTTTTGCGTCTTCTCTCTCCTGTACAGCCCCTGCCAGCACATGAATCCTGTTTTCAACTTTCATTCCGGTCCCTCCCACAGATGATGACTTATTCCCGGTTTTCCTCAATGTTCCTCATATACACATCACAATACAATTGCCATCTTATTCCAGTGATACAATTATTATATCGGCCCAAAATCACCAAAACTTTAGTGTGTTTCCTCTCTGCCTTAACCGGTAAACTGAGAATGATATAAGGTGGCGTAAAACCCTTTTTGAGCCAGCAATGTCTCATGACTGCCCTGTTCAATGATATTGCCATCCTTCATTACAAGGATAATATCCGCTTCCTGTATAGTAGAAAGTCTGTGGGCCACGATGAAACTGGTTCTGCCCTCCATCATTTTCGCAAAAGCATTTTGAATGCGAAGCTCCGTGCGGGTGTCTATGGAAGAAGTCGCCTCATCCAGTATGAGCATGGGTGGCAGACAAAGCATTACCCTGGCAATGCACAAAAGCTGTTTCTGGCCCTGGGAAAGGCTTCCTCCGTCCTCTGTAATCACTGTGTCATATCCTCCCGGCAATCGCTTGATAAAGCTATGGGCATGGGCCGCTTTTGCCGCCTGCAACACTTCTTCCTCCGAAGCGTCCGGCTTCCCCATACGGATATTGTCACGAATGGTTCCCGCCCTGAGCCAGGTTTCCTGCAATACCATACCATAACTGGTTCTGAGACTCCCCCTGGTAATATCTCTGATATCCGTACCATCCACCTTTATCTTACCGCTGTCCACATCATAAAAACGCATAAGCAAATTGATGATGGTGGTTTTGCCGCATCCTGTGGGTCCCACAATGGCAACTCTCTGCCCGGGCTTCACTTCCAGATTAAAGTTCTGAATCAGTTTTTTCTCAGGCACATAGCTGAAATACACATTTTCCAGAGCCACATTTCCCTGCGCATCCGTCAGGACTTCCGCATTGTCCTTGTCGGGTATCTGAGGTTCTTCGTCAATTAACTCAAAAATTCTTGCCGCACAGGCCAAAGCATTTTGCAGCTCCGTCACAACTCCTGAAATCTCGTTAAACGGTTTGGTATATTGATTGGC
Organism: uncultured Acetatifactor sp.; assembly: GCA_910586435.1. Taxonomy (GTDB): domain Bacteria; phylum Bacillota; class Clostridia; order Lachnospirales; family Lachnospiraceae; genus Acetatifactor. The sequence goes on from CAJUGT010000061.1 coordinate 11,631, forward strand.
ATAGCTTAAGAAACAGGAAAGCCTTCCCACGCTGATACCACCGTTGATTGCCACAAAGGCACCGAAAATACCCACTCCCGCATAGACAAGACTGTTGACAAAACGTGTTGCGGGATTGGTAATAGAAGAGAAAAATATTGCCTTCAGTGAACATTTTTCCAACCTTCCGTTAATTTCAGCAAATTCAGTACGCACTGCCTCTTCTCTGGAAAAGGTCTTCACAATCTTCTGATTTCCAATCATTTCGTCAATCAGGGAAGTCTGTTCCCCCCTGGTTTCGGACTGTAGCTTAAACATGGAAAAAGTCCTGGTGGCAATAAATCTGGCCACAAGAAAGGACACTGGCGTAATACAGATTACCACCAACGCTATGGGAATATTGGTAACAAGCATAAACAAAAGGGTTCCCAGAATGGTAAGCACACCTGTAAACAGCTGGGTGAATCCCATCAGCAGACCATCCGCAAAGGTATCCACATCCGCCACAACCCTGCTCACAATATCCCCATAGGCATGGGCATCCAGATACTTCAGCGGCAGCTCTTCCAGCCTGCGGAAGGCATCTTCTCTTATATCCTTCACCACATGATAGGTGATATGGTTATTGCAGGTATTCATAACCCATTGGGCTATGGCAGTAATTACCATGGCAATCCCTATCTTAATCATCACAGAAATAATCCTGGAAAAATCCACCGCTCCCGCTCCAAGCAGCAAATCCACCGCATCCCCTGTCAAAATGGGGATATAGAGAGTCAAAACCACTGTCACTGCCGCAAGACACAGGGACAGCCCAACCATAAACCAATACCTGCGGATATAGCCCAAAACCTGCATTAACGCAGCCATTTGTCTGCTGCTTTTTTGGCCCTCATCTCCAACCGCTTTTTTCTTATTTTCTGACATCTGCCCTGCCCCCTTCCCTTGCCATATTCCCGGCGCTGCCGGCTTCCCTTGCCGCTTTCAGCCGCTCTTCCGGATACTGAGAATAATATATTTCCTGATATACTCCGCAATTTGCCAGGAGTTCGTCATGGGTTCCAATGCCTGCCATCTCCCCGTCATCCAAAACAATAATTTTGTCCGCATGACGAATAGAAGACGCCCTCTGGGAAACAATAAAGGTGGCTGCGGCATCCTCCACGCCACGCAATGCCTCCCTGAGCTTTGCGTCCGTAGCGTAGTCCAGAGCGGATGCGCTGTCATCCAGAATCAGTATCTGCGGTTTGCGCACTAGGGCCCTGGCAATGGTCAGCCTCTGTCTCTGACCGCCGGACAGATTCTTGCCGCTTTGAGCCACCTCAGCGTCCAATCCTCCCCTTTTGCCTTCCACCACTTCCCTTGCCTGGGCAATGTCAAGGGCCTCCCACATTTCCTCTTCCGTGGCATCCGGCTTCCCCCATTGCAGGTTGCTGCGAATGGTACCTTTGAAAAGCACTGCTTTCTGAGGAACCACTCCCACTTGCCCACGCAATTCCTCCTGGGACATGCTGCGTATATCTCTTCCGTTCAGGCGTATAGAGCCTCCCGTTGCGGGGTAAAACCCGGGAATCATGTTTACCAGAGAAGACTTGCCCGATCCCGTACCTCCAATGATGCCAACCGTCTCCCCTTTCTCCACGGTAAAATCAATATCATGAAGCGTCTCCGCCCCTGCGCCCGCATAGGTCAAAGACACATGATCAAACTGCAAAAACGGCGTGACGGCGCCTTCCCTCTCTGTGGCGCCATATGTTTCCAAAGCCTTTTTTGTATCATTGTTTTGAATTTCAAATACACCCGCCACCCTGTCCGCACAGGCAAGGGCTTTGGTAATGGTAATAATCAGATTTGCCAGCTTCACCAGTTCCACTAAAATCTGGGACATGTAATTAATGATGGCAACCACTTCTCCCTGACTTAAGTTTCCCACATTTACCTGAATGGCGCCAATATAAATCAAAGCGATAATTGCGCCGTTTACCACACAGAAAGTAACCGGATTCATGACAGCGCTGATTTTTCCCACAAATATCTGGCTGTCTGCCAGGGCTTTGGTAAATCCCATAAACCTGGCTTCTTCTTCCTTTTCCTGATGAAATGCCCGTATCACACGGACACCGGTTAAATTCTCTCTTGTGACGCCCAAAACCTTATCCAGACCCGCCTGCACTTTCTTGTATAAGGGCATGGTCCACATCATTATGCCGAATACCACAATGGCCAGCAGTGGAATTGCCACCACAAATACCAATGCGCTTTTCACATCAATGGTAAAGGCCATAATCATGGCGCCAAAGACTATAATGGGAGAACGCAGAAACAGGCGCAGAACCATGTTGACCCCCGACTGCACCTGATTGATATCGCTTGTCATGCGGGTAATCATGGTTGACGTCCCCGCTTTGTCTATATTGGTAAAATCAAGTCCCTGGATATGATCAAATAACGCCTGCCTGAGTTTGGTAGAAAAACCCACGGCTGCTTTAGCGGCAAAAAACTGCGCTGTAATGGATGATACCAATCCCACCACCGCCAGAGTCAGCAGGCAAAGTCCCATCTTGCCAATATATCCCATGTCGGCATCCCCAATGCCCCGGTCAATAATATTTGCCATCACAAGGGGCACCAACAATTCAAAAAAAGCCTCCAACAGCTTAAAAAGCGGCGCCAGTACGGATTCTTTTTTGTAATCACTCAAAAATCTTAATAATCTTTTCATCTTTCATGCTCCTGATGTATGTCTTGATAACCATTCAGACAGCCGTTACACTGTCCGCATATCGGCAAATGGCCAAGCTGTACCCCTCCATCTCCCCATATTCCTCCCAGACCGGTTTGCGTTCCTCCTCATACTCGGCCCCCGGCAGGACATTCTTTCCCACGGTGCTGACCACCCCTTGGCCCGTCAGTTTCCCATACGCTTCTTTTCTGGCCCATAGCCGATAAAACAGCGCTTCCCTTTCTTCTCCGCATTCCCCAAGCGCCGTAATCTCCTGGGGAGCGAAAAACCTTTCCGCCAGCCGGCTCTTATCATAAGTCCCATGCTTTTGAATGTCCGCCCCTATTTCATGGGCGGACAGGACACAGAATACATAATCCCCGGAGTGGGACAGATTAAAATAAAACGGGTACTCCCGCAGATATGGTTTCCCGTTTTCCCCATATTGATAGCTTATGGGAATTACGCCTGGAAGCCGTTCTAAAAGCATGGATGCAGAAAATTGGGCGAACCCCCTATTGGAACTGCCCTCCACTGCTTCTCTCACAGCCAGCTGCAACAAAAGTCCTGCCCCAAGGCAGGATGCTTTTACTCTGTCCACTGTCATTTGCTCCGCTCTGGCACATCGTTCAGCATCCACCTTGCTGACAGCCTCATTCCACAGCCGCCCGTGGCTTCCCTCTTCTAAAAACTCCTGAATTGACAAAAGATATTTTCTATCCTGCATATTATGATTTATTTGTGGGACCAACTACTTGCAGACACAGTTCTTCCAATTGTTTTTCTTCCACCGAACCGGGGGCTTCCGACATAAGGCAGGAGGCATCTTTTACCTTCGGGAACGCAATTACTTCCCGAATATTTTCGGCTTTTACCAGCAACATTACAAAACGGTCAAGTCCAATGGCCAGTCCCGCATGGGGCGGAACGCCGTATTTAAAGGCATCCAAAAGGAACCCAAATTGTTCATGAGCCTTTTCCTTCGTAAATCCCAGCGCCTCAAACATTCTCTCCTGTATATCGCTCTGGAAGATTCTCACGCTGCCGCCTCCCAGTTCCACGCCGTTGAGCACGATGTCGTAAGCCTTTGCCCTTACCTTTCCCGGCTCAGATTCCAGCAATGCCAAATCCTCTTCCATGGGCATGGTAAAAGGATGATGCATTGCCACATAGCGCTCTTCTTCCTCGCTCCATTCAAACTGCGGGAATTCCGTCACCCACAGGAAGTTGAACCGATTGCTGTCAATCAAGCCAAGCTGTTTTGCCAGCTCCACCCGCAGTGCCCCCAACACAGCCCATACCGTTTTCAGGCGGTCCGCCGCAAATAACAGCAAATCCCCCGGCTCACCTTCCATGGCTTCCACCAAATTCCTCAGCTCCTCTTCGGTCATAAACTTCGCAAAAGAAGATTTATAGCTTCCATCTGGCAGAACACACAAATACGCAAGCCCTTTGGCGCCATAGCCTTTCGCAAACTCAACCAGAGCGTCGATTTTCTTTCTTGGCAGTTCCGCCTGGCCTTTTACATTGATGCCCCTGACACTGCCCCCTGCTTCCAAAGCCTGCGCAAAGACACCAAAGCCACTGCCTCTCACAACTTCTGATACATCGGTAAGTTCCATGCCAAAACGAGTGTCCGGTTTATCGGAACCATAGCGATTCATTGCCTCTTCCCAGGTCATACGCGCAATGGGAAGCGTTACTTCCAGGCCGATTGCCTCACGGCATACACTTGCCACCATCCTCTCTGTGGCGTCAATCACATCATCCACATCCACAAAGGACATTTCCAAATCTACCTGGGTAAATTCAGGCTGCCTGTCCGCGCGCAAATCCTCATCCCGAAAACATTTCGCAATCTGAAAATACCTATCATATCCGGAACACATGAGCAATTGTTTAAAAATCTGGGGTGACTGAGGGAGAGCGTAAAAAGTACCCGGGTGAACACGGCTGGGCACAAGATAATCTCTTGCTCCTTCGGGAGTGGACTTATTTAAAATGGGTGTTTCAATCTCCAGAAACCCTTCTTTTGTCAAAAATGTGCGTATGGCGGCCACAATGCCGCTGCGCAGCATGAGATTTCTCTGTAAATCCGGCCTGCGCAAATCCAGGTAACGGTATTTCAGGCGAAGTTCCTCTTTGGTCTTGGAACCCGCTTCAATGGGAAAGGGCGGTGTCTCCGCCTCGGACAAGACACGCAGCTGGTCCGCCCGAATCTCTATTTCCCCCGTGGCCAGATTCTCATTGACCGCTTTCTTATCCTCTGCGCCTTCTCGGCGTTCCACCCTGCCCGTTACAGCCACCACAAATTCGCTCCGCAGCTTTTCAGCCTTCGCAAAATTCTCTTCCCCACAGTCCTTCTCTTCAAATATCACCTGTAGGATACCCGTGCGGTCACGTAAGTCCACAAAGATTAATCCACCCTTGTTCCTCTGTTTCTGTACCCATCCCATTACGGTGACAAATTCCCCCACATTTGCGGCGGAAAGCTCCCCGCACCGATGAGTTCTCTTCATCCCCTTCATTGATTCTGCCATAATTGCCTCCTATTCCAGTTCTGTCTCTTCACTTCGGTGCCCCCACCAGGGAAGGGGTTTTCACCCGCTGACGCGTCTGAAAACCCTTCCGGGCACCTGCGTTCCGAGACTGTTTTTTCTACTTTGGTTCCAGTTCTCGCCTGCGGGAACTTGTGCCGCTCTCTTCACTTCGGTGCCGAACATTTATTTTTTAGTTTTTCAGCGCTTCACGATAGAATTCCACAAATTCTTCATAGCCTTCTTCCGTGAGCTGTTTTTTCTGGAACTTTTTATTTTTATTCATGCGTACCATCAGCACCTGGCTGCCCTCTTTTCTTGCGTTTTGCGCCTTGGTTATGACTTCTTGAAGGGCCTGGCCTTCCACGCCTTTCTCAATCAGATAAGCCACCTTTCTGGGGCTGTCAGGCACTTGGAAGTTATTCTGCAAAAGCAAAAGCACAATACGTTCAAATCCTATGGAAAATCCACAGGCCGGCACATCATTTCCTGTAAATTTTCCAACCATTTTGTCATATCTGCCGCCGCCGCCACAGCTGCTTCCAAACTCCGGTATCGCAATCTCAAATATGGTGCCTGTATAATAGGACATCCCCCGTACCAGGGTGGGGTCAAATACCATATCAAACTCGCAGTCCTTCGTGGCTTCCACACTGGTAATAATTTCCTGAAGGCTGTCCATCACCGCTTTATCCAATACGCCTTCCAATACTTCCGCCAAATACGCTACTCCGTTCTCCGCCTGCCTCAGACCCCGATATAATTCCAGATATTTGGAGATGCTCTTTTCGTCATATCCGTTTTTCAAAAGCTCCGCTTCCACACCCTCCATACCAATTTTATCCATTTTGTCAAGGGAAATAAATACATTGTCATGGGCTTCCTCCGGGAAACCGCTGTATGCCGCCATTGCCTTGAGAAGTCTTCTGTCATTAATACGAATTTCAAATCCCTTGAACCCCAGCCTCCCCAGCGTGGTGGTGGTGGCCAGAATCAGTTCAATTTCCGCCAAAATGGATGCTTCCCCCAGAATATCAATATCACACTGCATAAGTTGTCGATAACGTCCAAGCTGAGGCTGTTCTGCCCTCCACACATTTCCCATCTGCAATGCCTTAAAGGGCGCCGGAAGCTGTGCCGCGTTTTTGGAATAGTAGCGCACCAAAGGCACCGTCAAATCATAGCGAAGACCATTATCCACCAGATCTTCCTCTTTGGACGCATTCGCCAGGTTCAGTTTTTCCCCGCGTTTTAGAATCTTGTAAATTAATTTCTCGTTTTCTCCCCCCTGTTTGTTCGTCAGGTTCACAATATTTTCCATACAGGGGGTTTCAATGGACTGGAAACCAAATGCCCCATATGTCTCCTTGATTACCCGAATCACATAGTCCCGTATCCGCATTTCCTGCGGCAAAATATCTTTCATACCCTTCACAGGTTCTTTTTTCAATGCCATTATCCTTACCATCCCTTTCCGCAATCTGCAAACCTTTGCTCAGGCCACCCCTTCCTGACGCAAAAATGAATATCTTTCGTCCTGGCCCACTGACACTCCAACGAAACTTTTTATGCTATTCATCATATATTTTTTTAGGTTTGCTGTCAATATTTTTTATATCTCCTGATTCGCTTTTCAAAACAATTCAGCCCAGCCAGCGCAATAGCACATCCTCCATCACTTCCGGTTCCAGGGGCTTAGTGGTATGTTCGCTCATCCCGGCGTCCTTGGCAGCCTTTACATCTTCCGCAAAAGCATTCGCAGTCATGGCAACAATGGGAATCTTCTTTGCGTCAGACCTGTCCATGCCTCGTATGGTTCTGGTGGCGTCATAACCGTTCATAACAGGCATCATTACATCCATAAAAATAATCTGATAAAAATCGGGAGCAGACGCGGCAAAAATCTCCACCGCTTCCTGACCATTGGAGGCAATGGTCACTTCCAACCCCAATTCCATCAATATAAACTTTGCAATTTCCTGATTTAATTCATTGTCCTCTACTACCAAAGCGTTTTTGCCGGAAATAATATCCTCTGTCACTACCTCTTCTTCCTGTGCGGAATTCCCTTCAGACGCCCCGGCTATTTCCAGAGGCAGCGTGACGGTAAATACGCTTCCCCGATTCAGCTCACTTTCTACCAGAATAGTTCCTCCCATCTTATCCACCAGCTTTTTGGTAATGGTCATGCCAAGACCGGTACCCTGGTAATTTGTTCTGGCGCCGCCTTCCTCCTGGGTAAAAGGTTCAAAAATATGCTTCAGATACTCCTGCCCCATACCGATTCCCGTATCAGAAATCTCAAAACATATATTCGCGATTCCGTTTTCCACAGAAGTCTCAAAACATTTTATGATAACACTTCCCTGTGGTTTATTGTACTTGACCCCATTCCCCGCAATGTTAATCAACACTTGTTTGATATGCAGCGGACTCCCGATAAACTCCTCATGGGGCAGCTGACCGGGTTCCGTAAAGTCCGACAATAAATTTACATTCCGCTGGGCCGCCTGACCGCCCACAATCACCGTACAATTGCGCAGCAGCTCTTTCAGATTGAAAACTTCCCTTGACAATTCCACATTGCCGCTTTCCAGTTTGCTGATATCCAGCACATCATTTATCAGGGATAAAAGGTGCTCTGCGGAAGTTCTGATTTTCCCCCTGCAATCCGCCTGCCTATCCAAATCTTCCACATTCTTCTCCGCAATATTAAGCATGCCCATGATTCCATTGATAGGTGTGCGTATATCGTGGGACATGTGGGATAGAAATTCTGTTTTAGCCTGGTTGGCCTTTTCAGCCTCCAAAATGGCAGCCTGAAGTTCTCTGTTTTTCATTTCCAAAAGATGGTACGACCTTCTGCGCATATGGGCAACCACGCCGCCAACGACAATCATGCATACCAATACAATACCGGAAATCATCAGTACATCCTTTGTTCGATACAGGTTATCCAACAGACTGTAATTGTCGTAAGAAATATTCATGTATTGATTGATAATGTCTTCTTTTTCCGTCTCCGATACCAGGCGCAAAGCCTTATTCATCACGCTGAACAGCACAGGATCTATTTCTTTGGCCGCTGCCAGTGTGGTGCCTGCCTGATAACGGAAATTTTCCCACTCAATTAAATTGGAAAACCTCTCGTTTTTAGACAGATAATTATATTCAATTGTATTCAGCACCGTGATGTCGGCCCTGCCCTCTTCCAACGCCTGCAGGCAGTCCTTCGCACTGTCACAATAGATTACGTCTGCTTCTATGTCCATATGATCTGCCCAATAAGTTCGTCCTTTGGTCAGAACCATGGTCACTTCATCCTCTGTGAGAACATAGTCATACCTGGACACAATAACTGTGTTATAGGCCATAAAAGCATTGGTGAGCATAATATTCTCATCCCGCGCAAGTCTGGTATTATTGGAACCTACATAAAAATCAATCTCACCTTTTAACAGCAATTCCTTCCAATACATACTCCGATCCAAGGGACAAAATTCCATGGAAATCCCGCTTCTCTCAGCGACTGCTTTCAAAATCTGAATATAAATTCCTTTATATTCTCCCTTTTCATCCACATATGCCAGGGGTCTTGTGTCCTTGTAGAATCCAAGCTTTACCGTTCCTCCCTCATTGATAAACGCCTGTTCTTCGGCCTCAAAATTCTCCCTGCGTTTCCCGTAATACCTGTTAATAAGCTCCTGTTCCAAAGCGGGAAAGTCCATCTTCAGCGCATCAATCCCCATATTCAGCTCATCCAGCAAGGCATCATTCCCCTTCCAGGTTATGTAATAATAAGGCGAATACGCAAATTTCCCCACCAGGCATTGTCCTTCCTTTACTTCCGTCAAAGTATGAACCGCCACATCAATCTCACCCGATTTCAGGGCATCCTGCATCTTTTGCGTGGTGGCATATTCCCGAAGCCGGGGCTGACCAATGCCATTTCTGCTGAGGTATTCCAGAAATTCTCCCTTCCGGACATAACTTTCCACCACGCCGAATTCCATTTCCTTCATACGCTCAAAATCTTCAAAGGCCAGGTTGCTGTCTCCTTCTACAAACATGCATCCGAATGTATATCCGCTGTCCAATGACGCATAATCGAACCTTTCGCTTCGTTCTTTCGAGTATTGCGCAGAACCAACCAAGTCCACTTCTCCCGCTTCTAGCTTGACCAAAGCATCATCCCAGCTGTCACACTCCACATATACCAGCTCCCATTTGGTATAACCACACAATTCTTCCAGATAAGCCACGTCCATGCCACCATATCCGTCCGCTTCCGAATAAGTATGGAAACCATCCATTGGAAAAAACGCCACCCTTACCTTTCGTAGCTCCTGCGCATTTGCCGTCATTGGAAATACAATGAAAAAAATCATGCAGCATAGCATGGATAAAGCCCGGTTTCCCAGGCTAATCCATGTTTTTGATTTTCCACACTCTATTTTCTTCCCACACTCTGTCCTCATATCACACCGTCCCCGTTTTCTCCTTCATATTGATATATGTACTTACCGCACTAACATATTATATCCCAAACGGAGGTTTCTTTCAACGGGATTTCTCAGGAATTCTATAATCAAGCGCCAAAGGGTGATTGTTCAGACC
>CAJUGT010000062.1:0-12186 GCA_910586435.1 uncultured Acetatifactor sp.
TTTTCTCAACCTTCTTTCTTGGAATTCCCTATACTTGAATTATACAGGAAGCTCCATTTTTAATTGTTTAAATTCTGGGGTTTGTAGTACCCTCAGCATACTACAAGTTTTTTGTAAAGCCGGACTTTTAGCTGTTGCTTTAGTGACATCAAATTTTGCCAAAGATGGCAGCATTCTTTTGGCTGTGTTAGCATCGCTTCGAATAATTTGCTTCGCCAGCAGTTCTGCAAATACAGGTGGAATTGCATTCCCTATTTGAAGCATTTTCTGTGCATTTGTTCCGAAAAATTTGAAAGAATCCGGAAAAGTCTGTACTCGAGCACACTCCCGAATCGTAAGCATCCTGTTTTGAGTAGGATGGACAAATTCTGAAGGTGCAGCACTTGTTATAGTCAGGCACGGTTCGTTATATGATAACCGCTTTAAACCAGAGGGCGCACCGCCTCTTTTCTCTGTAGGAGTTCCGTCGCATACTCTTCTTGATGCTCTGCGCTTAAAAGAATCGTGCTGCAAATGTTCTGGTAAGTCTTTCATCGTTTGTCCAACTTGTAGTGTTGCGATTCTTTCTAATTGTATGCCGGTTTCTTCTTTTCGTATATGATCAATTTCGGGCATATCACACGATTCCAAATCACTTATTGCCTCTCGCAATGTAAATGAGGATTTTTTGTATATTGCCCCTGAAGCCCTTTCAACAGGCTCCGGAAAAACAAAATCTTTTCCTTCTCGATTGCCAACGATAATCACACGTTTCCTTCTCTGAGGTACTGCATATTCTTGTAAATACATCTTTTTCAAATAAACTGTGTATCCAAGACTAATCATTCTCTTTACACATTCTACAATATAACTACCTGCTGCTGTTGTAAGTATCCCTTCTACATTTTCCATCATAAACCATCGGGGATAAAACATCTCGAGTGCCTGTGCGTAGTTTTGCACTAACTTATTACGAGGGTCATCCCAAAAACGATTGCCTGCCGTTGTAAACCCTTGGCACGGAGGACCCCCGATAATTAAGTCTAATTCTCCACACTGTAATCCAAGCTCATTTCTCAACTGGAGAAAGTCGCAAGTTTCTAAATCGACATTATGGCATCGATTGGCTCCAAAATTTGCGTTGTAAGTTTCAATAGCAGGTTCTGCATTTTCAAAAGCTGCAATAATATCGACACCGGCATTTTTGAAGCCTAACGAACAACCGCCTGCGCCTGCAAATAAGCTAATTGCTTTCCATTGGTTTTTTTGAATATCCATCAGCTTTGATCTCCATTATCGTCTGCTTAAACTCTAATATCCTTTAGGATCTTTCGGTGATGCCATAGCGTCACCTCCAATTGTTTATTCCCGCGGGCAATGAGCCAAGCGGCCGTGCTTGCACGGACAGTTGGCGAATGCCGCAAGGGTCAAATACCCCGCCCCTTGGGGCGTTGCAAGCTTGATACCCCGTTGCTTGCAGCGGGGTCTTTGATTTTGGATAGATATGATTATAGCAAAAAAGTGTGAATAAGGCAAACCACACCTGCTGCGCTTCCAGCTCTTTGTTAAAAGGCTTTACAATTCTGATATATTGGGAATTAGGAAATCAACTGTAACAATTATTGTTCTGAATCATTGCCAATTTGTTTCATTTGATAGACATAACAGAATATATGTTTTATAATAATAAATGTTTTTAAAATATTACATGCAGCCAGATGAAAGGTTGAGCTTTCACAGATTGCGGAAGAGAGGGTAAATTATGTATCGGTTTCCGGAAGGGTTTTACACGGATGTAAGGGAAGAAACAGTCATTGCCACAGGGATAACAATCGAAAATGGTATCTTAAAAGAAAACAAGACGAAGAAAGAGCAGGGTGTCATTATCCGGCTTTATGACGGCAGAAGATGGTATATCAGTTCCACCACGGAGCTTGACAGGGTGCAGGAAGAAATTGACGCCCTTGTTCAAATGGGAAAACCCTGTCCAGAAATTGCCAAAGATCCGGTGGTGAAAAAATATGAGGTAAACAGAGAAATACAATTACAGTATACTTCCAACGATGTGAGCAAGATATCCAATGGGGAAAAACTTGCTCTTACGGAACAGTATTGCCAATGTCTGAAGGGGTATGAGGAAATACAGAGATGGAAAATGTATTATTTGGATAACCATACAGTAAAGCATATTGTGTCAAGTAAGGGATGTGATGTGACATTTGACACTCAGAATTGCTGTATTGCGGCTCGCTATGTGCTGACCAAGGATGACAAGCCATATTATGGCAAAGAAGATATTTACTGTATGGAATTTGCGCAGCTGTCCGGCCATGAAGAAGAGCTGCATTCTGTGATAAAAGAAGATATTGAGTATAATAAAAACGCAGTATCCGTAGTACCTGGGGATTATACCTGTATCTTTGCCCCTGAGGTGACAGGGGTGTTTGCGCATGAGAGTTTTGGACATAAGAGCGAATCGGATTTTATGGTAGGAGATGAAAATATGAAGAAGGAATGGGCCATTGGCACAAGGGTGGGAGCCAAACTTCTGAATATTGTCGATACCGGGATGGAAGAAGGTTCCGGTTATGTGCCTTTTGATGATGAGGGCACCAGGGCAAAAAGGATATATCTGATTCGAGACGGCATCTTATCAGGAAGATTACATAGCGCAATGACAGCGGCGGCATTGGAAGAAGATCTTACAGGAAACGCAAGGGCCATAAATTTTCAGTTTGAACCCATTGTGCGCATGACCTCAACTTATGTGGAGCCCGGGGAAAGTACAAAAGAAGAGTTGATTGCGGGGGTACAAAAGGGAATTTATATTGTGGATTACAATCATGGGTCCGGTATGAGCACTTTTACCATTGCGCCCAATAAGGCGTATATGATTCGGGATGGAAAATTGGCGGAACCGGTGAAAATATCCGTTATTACGGGCAATGTGATGAATACGCTTCATGAAATTGACGGACTTTCAAAAGAATTTAAACTTGGTTCCCTTGCCCTTGGCGGATGCGGCAAGATGGAGCAGTACCCACTTAGAGTAGGACTGGGCGGACCCTATATGCGGGTAAATCACCTGACTGTACAATAAACATAAACCAGCAACAGAAGGCGAAAACCTACCTGATACTAAAAACAATCTCAGAATAAAGTAAGAACTGAAGTGGAGAATAAATATGGTAAAAGAACAATATATTACAAAAAGCCGGGAGATAAACCTTAGTGTTACCAATGGGGAGGTAACATCTGTGATTAAAAAGAATATTACCCAAAGCGCTTGTAGGGTATATCATAATGACTACATTGGCGTAGCTGGAAAGCTTGGGGAGGCGGATGACGAATTGATGGAGCAGGCTTTCGGCAATCTAAAGCTTGCCATTCCCTATAAGGCCCAGCCTACGGCCGGAAGTGTACGCCGGGAACAGTTGGAGTGCGGCGTTTTCAGCGTGGATGACAGCGGAAGCTTTATGAAAGAGGCGGAAGAAATACTTGAGATTTTGAGAGAAGAATATCCCAAGTTAATTTTCAGCAATAAAATACGTATCCGGGAAGAGAGCAGGCAGCTGAAAAACGATGCCGGAACAGATTTATATTTTAGTGATAGAGTGGTATCCTTTGTGCTTTTGGTCAAGCATGTGGATTCCGCAAGCGTTTTTGATGACGATCTGGTGTACGAGGTGCGTGATTTTGACCGGGAGAAATATCTAAAGGAAGCAAGAGAGCATTTGGATGCTTTTCTGAATCCTGTGCAGCTGCCGGAGGGGGAAACATTTCCGGTGATTATAAGCCCTGAGGAATTGGGAAGGTTTGTTGTGCAGAATATGGATGCCATGGCATTTGGACATGGGACCTCTTTCTTCAATGGAAAATTGGGAGAAAAATTATTTGACGAGAAATTTTCTCTGTATGTGAATCGGGGGACGGATATTCCCGGCAATGCCTTTTTTGACGCGGAAGGAAGCACCTGTGAGGGTGACAGATGCTATTTAATTCAAAACGGCGTATTGCTCAGACCTTTTGCGGATAAAAAGCTGAGCGGAGAATTTGGATATGAGAATACAGCTACGGCTGAAGGGGCATATGACAGTGTGCCGTCCAATGTTGCCGATTGTTTTTCCGGGGAATGTTCCAATCAAACATTGGAAGAAATCCTGGGAGAAGCAGACGGCATATATATCTCGGTAATGGGCGGAGGGGATTATACCAGTGAAGGCAACTATGCCTCTCCCGTTCAGACAGCATTTTTATATCGTAACGGCAAACTGGCAGGCAGATTGCCGGAACTGAATATATCCGGAAATGTTTATGAAATATTTGGAAAAGGATATATGGGCATATCTTCCGACAAACCTTTGGAAGGAATGCATAAGATGGTTGCCAGGATGCGTGTCTCCTGTTAATGGATTCAAAAAGAATCCCCCAACAGCAATATAATACTGTTGGGGGAGGCAATCTTCCATACTTAATTTCTCATTTTCTGTCAATCTTTCTTTACTTATCTTTCATAGGCCGCACCAGGAAAATACTGATGAGCAAAGCCACAATGTACAATACTCCGGTTACATATAAAACATTCTGATAGCCTGTGGGATTGACCATAATGCCGTGTACGTCCACGGACTCGCCGGTATGAGTCACAATCCAGTTGGCCAGCTGATTTCCAGTCAGGCCCGCTATTGCCCATGCGGAGAGGGTCAGGCCGTGAATGGCGCTGATATTTCCCATTCCGTAATGGTCGGAGAGCAGAGTGGGTACATTGGAGAACCCGCCGCCGTAACCTGCGTTGACTACAAATATCAGACCCAATACCAGAATAATCAGGAGCGTGTTTCCTTCTCCGTTTTTAATACCGCCCGTAATCATGACAATTGCGGTAAAGATAATGGAGAGGATAAAAATCAGCTTGTATATGGTGTTGCGATCCTTCATGGTGTCAGCCCATGCGGAGAAACCAAGTCGTCCGCCCGCATTAAAAATTGCGGATACGGTGGAAATGATTCCTGCGGCGGCTGCCAGACCGATACACTTTACTATCATTTTCTCCTGAGAGATTAATGCCAGGCCACAGGTAATGTTGATATAGAACATAAGCCAGATACCTATGTAATTGGTAATGGGACGTGTCTTGATGACATCCATCATTCCCTTGCCCTTTTCCGCCTTCAGAGGTTCATGCCAGGTGGAAGGTTTCTTCAGCAGCAGGTGTCCGGTGAACATCATAATAAAATATACCACGGCTAAAATCAGGAACATTTTATAGATGCCGCCTTCCCCCAGGTTGTCTAACATGGCCTGCATAATGGGGCTGGCAATTGCTTTCGCTGCCCCGAAGCCGGCCACCGCAAGTCCTGTGGCAAGTCCTTTTCTGTCTTCAAACCAGAGCATCAGGGTTTTCACAGGGGATAGGTATCCGGTTCCAAGTCCGATACCCATAATAAAGCCATAACATACATAAATGCCGATTAAGGAAAGCATGTTGTGCTGATGGATGCCGCCATAATAGATGAAAAATCCGGTTCCTGCCATGCCGCAGGCAAAGCAGATGGAGGCGATGAGAGAGGATTTGTGAATATCCTTCTCCACAATATTGCCCAGGAAAGCTGCTGACATTCCCAGGAAGAAGATTGCAAAGCTGAATGCCCATTCGGTGGCACCTTTGGAAAACCCGATATAATCGGCAATTTCCTGGCTGAAAATTGACCAGCAGTAAACGGTACCGATACTGCAATGAAGCAGCAGCGCCGGAATGGCGGCGCATATCCATTTGTTGTTTTTCATGTTGTACCCTCACTTTTTCTATGTTCCGTCAAATAACTCCCATATCTGACGATTTCGCATATTATTTTACTCTCAATTGATATAAAATGCAAGGGCAAACTGAGGACTCTTTTAATAAAGCAGCAACGATTTTTACAGGACATCTGACATGATTGGCGAAGATAATTACAAAGTGTAACTTTAAAACTGCGAATGGTACCATGCTGTTGCCAGTTACTTTCGGATTGTTATATGATTTGTCGGAAATGTTTACCAGAAGTATACAGTTGTTGTCTGTTAAGATGCATGTTAGAATATATCTGTCAGGGGACAACATATATGGAACTTTTACAGTAAGGCATATTGCGAAACTGGAATGGGAGAAGACGAATGAGACTGTTATCGTTTACAGAAGGAATTATTTTTATGACCTATTTCATCATAAGTGGTGGATTGACTGGAAAATGTCTTTCCAGGAAGACCAGTTTGTGGATATGGGGTGTGATTTTGGGGAGTGTTGTTATGATACAGACAGCGCTGCTTTTATCCGGTCAGGATTCCACATTGGTAATTACGCTACTGCCTGTTACGGCATATTTGCCGTTGGCTTTGGGAGTATTGTTTCTCACTGGTTTGAACTATTTTCAGACAGCTGCCATTTGGACAATGGGATTTATGGCATCTTACATATTGAAGATATTAAGGAAAATCCTTTTTCTGGAACAAGGGAGTCCGGTTTCGGCCATAAAAAGTGACATTCTGGTTATAGCTGTGATGCTGTTGACAGCCTGTATATTGATATTGCTTGTCTTTTGTCTCCTGAGGAAGACTTTTGACAAATATACCAAGGGAAGGCAGCCTGGGTGGGTGCTGCTCTGCTTTCCGATATTGTTGAGTTATCTGCTTCTTTCTTATATCAGTGACAGTACCACAAATGTGACCTTATTAGTGTTAGGGCTTTTGATAGCGTTCTCAGTGTTTGTTATGGTGATACGCATCCTGATTTCTCAGGCATCATTGACTGAGATGGAGGAGTCGGAGAGAAAAATGGAACTGCGAATGCAGGCACAGAGACAGGAATATGAGGATATACGCAAGAAGATGGAAGCCGGAAGAATCTATCGTCATGATATGCGTCATCACATTCTTGTATTAAAGGAATTGGCCCTGGGAAGCGAAACAGCGGATTTGCTTCATTATCTTGAAAATATGAGCGGCAAACTTTCTGAAGTGGAAAGGGAAGTATATTGTGCCAACCCTACAGTAAATGCGGTAATTTCTTCCTATATTGCCCAGGCGAAGAAAGCCGGCTGCGCTGTGACTGCAAAAATATTTCTGCCGGAACAGATACCTTTTGATGAAATGGATATATGTATGGTTCTGGCAAATGCCATAGAAAACGCAAAAAATGCCTGTGATTTGGTGGAGGAGGAGAAGAGGTATCTTCATATCAAAGTAGAGTTTCTGGAAGATAAAAAATTGTTTGTGTCCATTAAAAATCCATGCAGTCAGCCTGTCAATTTGGACGACAATGGAGTCCCAATTTATCTGGGTTCGGATGAACATGGTGTTGGAATGAAGAGCATGAATGAGATTACCGAAAAGTACCATGGTTTTCTGAGATGTAAATGTGAGGAGGAAGAATTTACTTTTCAAGCAGTCATGTTTGGAAGCAAATCTAAGGAGTCCATAATCCTGAGACATAAAATAAAGTTTAAAAAAGTTGCGTCAGCCATGTTTTTTTGCGGATTTGCGGTATTGCTTTGTCTCGGGGGCGTGCCCATGGCAGTCCAGGCCCTCAGTGACTTGACAGGCGAAGGAGTTTTATCTCATCTGAAGAAAGTAGTTACATGGAAGGCTGGCTGGGGCGATACGTATATTCAAGTGGAATACCCTATATTGGATGAAGTAAAGATGATTATGGATTCAACTGTGCCTGCGGAAGAACTCTTAGTACTGATGAAGGGCGCAGAGAATATGAATCTGCAAATCGAAGCGTATGTTGAGGAGGCAAAAACCCAGTTTCGCAAATATCTTTTTCGGAAATGTGAAGGATATGTGGGATGTAATATTACCTGGCAGATATTGCGTGACGATGAGAAGTATTTGTCCATAAATATGATTGGAACTGTAAATGTGGGGGGTTCAGGAGAATTCAGCCATTGCTACACATTGGATAAGTCCAGTGGGAATATACTTAAATTAAAAGAATTATTTCCGGAAGACATTGATTATGTGAGTATAATCAGCGAAGAAATATTGAGACAGATGACAGAACAGGCGGAGAAAGGGGAAGCAAGATATTTCATACCTGGCTATGGCTGGTCAGAAAACGAATGCTTCCAGAAAATTGACGGAGATCAGAATTTCTATATCAATGACCAGGATCAGCTGGTGATTGTGTTTGATGAATATGAAGTGGCGCCAGGGAGCATGGGAATGCCGGAATTTGTTATTGATATTGAGTATGAAATGAATTAGAGAAATCATTCAATCATGATACCGGGGAATCTCATGGTGCCTGTACAGTTATGACAAGTCAGAGCGGAAAGGAATAGATATATGTATCAGATTGCGCTTTGTGATGATGAAACAGCAGAACTTGATAAAGTGGAAAAGCTGTTGGAAGTCTACGGAAAGAAGAATGGGGGCTGCTTCTTTCAGATAAAGAGATTTGAAAGTGCGGAAGAGTTGCTTTTGGAAGTGGAAGATGGAAAGTATGAACCGGATTTGGTATTGCTGGATATTTATATGAAGGGAAGGCTGGGAATCGAAGCGGCAAAGCAGCTTCGTGAGAGGGGAATGAGATGTGGGGTAGTATTTCTGACGGTTTCAAGGGAACATGCGCTGGATGCCTTTGGGGTGGACGCTGCGCAGTATTTGCTAAAGCCAGTTGCGGAGGATACACTGTTTCCAGTCTTGGACAAGCTGTTTGGAGATATGGCGGAAGCACAGAAAAAGTGTCTGCTTTTAGAAGGAAATGGAAAAATATACCGTGTGGTTCTGCGGGATATTGTATATTGTGAGGCACAGAGGAAAATGCAGTGTATTTATATGTCAAACGGCACCAGCCTTATGCTGCGGATGACGATGGCAAAAATATATGAGAAGTTATCCCTCTATTCGGAGTTTGTGAAGGTGGGTGTTGCGTACATTGTGAATTTAGAACATATTGACAATATGAATACGCAGGAACTTCAAATGGACAACGGGGATAAAATATATCTGCCCCGTGGTGCTCATCGGATATTGCGGGGACAATATTTTGATTATTATTGTGAGGAGAAAGCATAGTCACAAATCATGCCCTGAAAAGAACAAACCATACCAAAAGGGCCTTAATCAGAAGACTGTCTGATATAATAAGATGACATACATAACGATATACTTTCGAGAAGGTATATTCTTCATGAGAAAGAGAGGATGAAATATGGCTGGCTGTGATAACGGAAGACCTTGTCCATGTACGTATGATTGTCCCAGACATGGAAAATGCTGTGCCTGTGTGGCGCACCACAGGGATAATAACGAAGGAGTACCCGGCTGCTTTTTTTCCAAAGAAGCTGAGGCAACTTATGACAGAAGTATAGAAGCCCTGTGTAGGGACAAAGGAATTATTTAAAATCCAGGGACGGCACAATGGTGGGGGTGTGAAGGTACACGAGAGCAAATTTAAAAACAGTCTCGAAACGGAGGTGCCCGGAAGGGTTTTCAGACGCAAAAGCGGCTGAATAACCCTTCCCTCATAGGGGCACCGAAGTGCAGAGACCGGAACAAGTTCCCGCAAGCGGGAACTGGAATAGGAGAAAAGAAAATTATGGGAAAACCGACTTATATAGGATTATCACACGTTTGTATATTTGTGGATGATGTAGAAGAGGCATTTCGATACTATGAAAGAATTTTGGGCGCAGTTCCGAATCAATACATTCCTCATTGGAAGAATAAAGGATTTTTTCAGGCGGCAGGATTTATAGAAGAGGCGGAGGAAGCGGAAGTTTCCATTGGTTTTATGGACGTGCCCGGTACGAAGTTCACCATTGAGCTGATGTGTTATCACTATCCGGAGGGCCGGAAAGAGCCGATGTTTTTTAAGGCCAATGATATCAGCGGCGCAAGGCATGTAGCGTTAAAAGTAGTTAATATTGAGGAAGCTTTTGACTATATTAAATCTCAGCCTGATGTAACGATGATTAATACTACGGAAGATTACAGGGTTTATCAAATCAGCAGGACAGTACCTTCAGAATTTTTGTTCTTTGATCAGGATAAGGAAAGAGATGAAGAGGCGAAACAAAAAGCGGCCGATATCCTTGGAGAAACAAAATATTTTTATTTTATTGATAAGTATGGTTTGCAGTGGGAATTTGAGCAGGGCCATACGGATATAGGAGATTAAGAAAACAAAATATCCCCCAAAAAGCACAATCCATTCCAAAAGCCACACAAAAGTGTAGCCATATGTTATGATTCAACAAAGTTTGCACAATACTTGCGAGGCATTACTTTTTGAGATAATGTTACGGTAATATGAAATATATTGTAAATTGGCGTAACGAAAGGATGAATATGGATATAAAAGAGCATAGAATGGGGATCGGCGATGAAGATAGCTGTTTATACGGATGACGGATTTTTACATGAAAGTATGGAGGCAGTGCTGAATAACCTGGGAAATGATCCGGAACTACCCTTCAAACTGATTATACTGCAAAATTTAAAACAAATGACAGAGGTTCTGTCCGTCTCTGATTTGAATATGGCTCTGATTGATTTGGGTACGCCCAAAGGAAAAGAGGCGGCAGAATTTCTGTACTTAAATGATTCAGGTTGTTCCTGTTATCTTCTGGATAAGGATGAAACGCATGGATTGTTCGGGTATCAGGTAAAAGCCAAGGACTTTCTGATTAAACCTGTTGAAAAGGGGAAGCTGCTTAGAATTGTCAGCGAGGAAGTGAAAAGGCAACAGGAAAATGTAGTCAAAGAGATAAAAGTGAAGGTAGAGGGGCTTTGGAAGGCAATTGTCCCGGCAAGTATCCTGTATGTGGAAAGTATGGGGCACAACCTGATATTTCATATGGTGAGTGGAAGAGATATTAAGTTTGTGGCCACATTTAAGGAGTATTATCCTATTTTAAATATGATTCCCCGGTTTCTCAGGTGCCATCAGAGCTATATATTGAATCTGGATTATGTGTCCAATATGAGAAGCGATGTTTTCCTGTTGGGCAGCGGGGAAGAAATAAATATCTCAAGACAATATCGCAAAGAGTGCAGGCAATATTATATTGAGTATATGATGAAAAAGTATTATGAGAATACATAAAAAGCGAACCTAGAGAGCAGGTCCGCTTTTTTCTTTGCGCTGTATGGACTTTAGCGTTGCAATGTCAGAATAATGCGCGCAAAGCTTCACATGGTTCTTATCGGGAGGAGGCAGCAGTTTCTCTACCTCCGTTAGCAGGAGAGGTTTCCGTGAATTATATGTGTTGAAAGAGAAGGGATGTCCCAATTTTTCTGCGCAGTGGTTTTGAAGGTAATTGGAAATGACAGAATCCTTTAAACCGGCCATGTGCTCTGCGGCAGATATGGATTTGTGGTATTCCTTTAAAATGGGGCGTTCCATCAGTTGGTTTTTCATCTCTTGGTATGCTTTGGTATCAGTCAGGTCGTGCAGAGCGCCTGCCAGTTCCAAAATATGCAGCATGGAAGAAGTTTGTTCCATTTCGTATTTTTGTGGTTTGGCTGAGTCTAAAAGCTGCTTTGTTTCCCTGCGTACTTCGTCGGGTTGTTCATTGCAGGCAGCATCTATCAGCATGGTCCGGTATGTGAAGGCAGTATCTATTATACTGTATTTTCCAAGTAAATCCACTTGGGGGTATTTTAGAGATGGTTCTGTTGTAACCGGACAGGGAGGAAGCAACATATTAATACGAAAGGCTTCTTCCATGGCTTTTTTTATAGAATACATTTGTGCTTCCTCCTTTCTAATTGAGTTCCGCAACTCCCCTACCAAGCCCCCCCTTAAACAGGGAGTATTTCCAGCCACAGAGTGTCTGTAAATCCTCCCGGGGCTTGTCCGGGGAATTGCGTATAAATATATTATACATAATTTGGTGGTTTTTGCACTGTTTATTTATGGTGCAATACCGTGATTTATGATGGTTCTGTTTGGTTTTATGGCAAGGGCCAGTGATGCTTTCATTGACTGAGTACTTTTTTTGTCAGCACTCGGATTCTGTGGCAGGCCGGATACGGAAGCTATTGATTCCGTATCCGGGGTCTCAGAGGCCTCCGATGAGGAAGGAGAGGTTCCTCCTGAGGCCGGAGACTGGGAAGTCTCCGGTGAGGAAGGAGAGGTTCCTCCTGAGGCCGGAGGCTGGGAGGTCTCCGGTGAGGAAGGAGAGGTTCCTCCTGAGGCCGGAGACTGGGAAGTCTCCG
>CAJUGT010000062.1:12286-21384 GCA_910586435.1 uncultured Acetatifactor sp.
GCCGGAGACTGGGAAGTCTCCGGTGAGGAAGGAGAGGTTCCTCCTGAGGCCGGAGACTGGGAAGTCTCCGGTGAGGAAGGAGAGGTTCCTCCTGAGGACGGAGGCTGGGAAGTCTCCGGTGAGGAAGGAGAGGTTCCTCCTGAGGCCGGAGACTGGGAGGTCTCCGGTGAGGAAGGAGGTAGGGTTTCCTCTGCCGCCGGTGGCTGAGAAGGCTCTGAAGACGGTGCCTGGGTCGGCGGTGTACTTGGTGTTACAGATGGTTCTAAAGTGGGTGCCGTGCTTGGCTCTGAAGACGGCTCGATGCTTGGCGCTATGGTAGGAATCGAAGACGGTTCCGGTGTAGGCACTGGCGTTGGCTCCGGTGTAGGTATCGGAGTGGGCTCCGGTGTGGGCTGCTGCATCATAATCTGTTCTTCAGCGCTGATGGTGCGCAGGTCAATGATGTTTTCTTCCGCTGCGGAGACGATGGTTCCAGCCCCGCTTTTAGTCTCGTAGGTTCCGTCAGGGAGACTGCGTTTTACGGATACATCCGTCAGAGTCCATGGATCGTTGTCGTTCTCATTCATAGTCAGTTTCAGTTCCAGAGGTGTTCCGGTGTTGTAAAGGTAGGCGGTAAAGCTGTCTGTTTTGCCTGACTGGAACAATGCTCCGAAGTCCGTGTTGTTCTTGGAGAAGTAGTCCCGGATATTTCCCAGATAGATTTCCACAGTGCGGGAATCATTGTTGGGGTCCTGACATATGAGGGTTGCGTAAATCTTTGAATAAGTCCCGGCAACAGGCTGCAATGTGGTATCTTCGGCGGTTCTGAAGGTAAAGGTCACAGGCATGACAGTGGCCGGATTTTGGCCGGTGGTGTCATGATAGACCGCCTGATTGATATTGCCTGATTCCGGTGTAATGCTTAAAGGTCTCGCAATGCCCGTTGCGTAAAGCAGTTCATCAAATTGATTGTAATTGCACACATATACGGTGTCTGTGTTCAAGTTAATGCTTCCTGTGGTGATAATGCTGACACCCAGGATTTCACCCACATTTTGTTCATAAAGTGTTGCAGTGACCGGATCTCCCTTGGAGAGACTGTTTTTAGCCTGCTCGGAGAGGTAGACATAGTCTGAAATATACTGTATGGAGTCGTCTATTTCGCTTTTGTACTTGATGGCCACGCCTATATCGTTTGCCTTTGAAAGGCGTATGGGGTCAATTTGGTTTGTAGTTATGGTTACAGTTTGTTTCATTTCCTGTTCATTTTCATCGTTTCCCGCAAATGCCTGCACAGGGGAAATGAGATAATAGGATTGAAAATCAATATAATAAGTTTTAACCTTTCGTTTGTTGTTCACTCTCTCGATGATTACATGACTCACGGAGGGGTTGGAACTGTCCTCGCTGGAAAGAGTGAGGGAGTAAATGGAGCCCAGGTTATTAATGCTTAAATTTCTCAAAACCATAGCGCCGTTTGGCAGCTTGTCGTCAGGTTCAAAGACAAGTGATTTCTGCATATAGCCGCTTTGGTAGGTTCCTGTGTATTTCAGGGCGCCGTAGAGTCTGGAACGGAAATTGGTGTTGGTGCCGGGAAATACATATAAGTTAAGCGACTCCGCCACATTGGTCTGGACAGAGGTACCTGTGGTAAAGCTTGTGCTTCCATCCTGACCTGTCTGGAAGGTGACATTCATATTCTGATTGGCAGCCAGATTGACCACAATGGCTTTTGAGAGATTTCCGGCCATGGGTGTATCCAAGGAGCCATAAGTGATGGGCGTAAGTTCGCCTTCTCTGTTATACCGGCCATTGGAGTCCAGATAAACGTCTCCTCTTTCGGATACCCGGTATATGCGGAGGTTCTGCAAGATAAAATTCTCATTTTTATCGCTCTCAAACCGGATTTGGCTGATGGATTCCACATCGTTCAGGCTTAAGTAGAATCTTGACATCTGTCCCGGGACATAGGTCGCTCCACTCACACCATTAAATTTATCCACTTCCTGGTTTACATTCAGGTTGATGGAGGAAACGGCTCCGGTGGTCTTGCGATAAGATACCAGGGCAGTCAGGTGGGGATCGGTAGTGGCGGTGTTGCGGGCCACTTCAAATTCTACCATAAAGTCCATGGCGGCGGTGTTCTTGGTTACATAGTATTCCCGGCAGATGCTGGTATTGTTTACAGTATCATTGGATGCATTATTCATTTTGGTTGCCAATCCGGATACATCCTCCTCGGTATAGTTAATGTCTATCCAGCCGACGTTTTCTATGGTCCAGGAAGTGGAGAGTCCTGAGCCGGACTGGCGTATAATTTCAATGCTGCTGATATTTAACTTGTCGAAGGTATTGTTGTCTTCAGTATAGGAACTGTGCGTATAAATACGAATGGACTTTGGCTGCCCGTAGTACTGGTTGGTCATTATGGTAAAGGCAGAGGTTTCTCCCTGGCGGAAGGCATCTCCCGCAATTTGTTCGTTGGCCAGTACCACACCGCTGGTTCCATTTTCAAAGACAAGTTGGAAGAAGAAGTAATTACTGCTTCCGGCATCCGCAATGGAGGAAACATTCACATGGATCTCATAGGTGCTTCTGACAGAGGAAAGCTTGAGGTCCTGGTTGATTTCGTTATAGGACATTTGGGGCTTAATGGCTGTAAGACCTTGACTTGTAGAAGGTCGCTGGTCCACCGGTTCCCCTGTGCTGTAGTCAATGAAATCCAGAGTTTTGCTGGTGGAGGCGTTTGCCAGGTAAGTTGTTTTGCTTACTTTGGATATCAGGTCTCCAATATCTACGTTTCGGTCTTTGGTGATTACAGTGAAGGTATTGTTCCCAATATATTGCTGTTGGTCGGCGTTCAGGTCGGGACCACTAAGAGAGTAGTATATTTGGTGATCAATGTTTTTTACCTTGTGTATGCTCACCGATTCAAACTGGTACGATTTATTCTGGTCGCTCAGGGATATTGTCACAGATAAAAAAGTTTTTACATCCCTGATTTCCATTAAAAAGTTGATGGTCCTGTTCATATTCTGAGGCAGATAGGCACCATTTACAATAGAATTATTTTTCATATACATATCTTCCAGCCAGTTGTTTAACTGGTAGGATACGGATTGGTTGATATTCTGGTGGTTCAGATAATTCACGGTAATGAGCATATCCGAATCGGTTCGAGTGCTTTCGAGAGCCGACGGTTCTATGGTGAGAAGGTAGGTGTTACTGTAATTAATGCATGGTTCAAAGGGACGGTAAGGATCTGTGCCGTCGTTGAGGTATCCCTCCAGATTCTCCCCTGGTTTTATTAGTTCCAGACTTTCTCCCACGGCAAAAGAAACGCTGGAGCTGGTGAGCAGCTGAATGCCCTCGGGGGGCGCGTAATAAACCGCAGGATAATTGCGAAAGGCAATGTCCGGATGCATGGTTATATGACCTTTATTAAAATTCACCACCTCATCTTTGTTGGTCAGGTTTGGTTCTTCCGTATAGATAGCAAAGGAATTGAGTCCCCAGGATGTGTCTAAACCCGTGTCAGAGAGCTCTATGTCAATAATGTCGTCAACAGTGCCTGTTGCCATATCGGGAAGAAAGATGGGGATATAATCCGTCTGCCCACGGCTAAACAGCTCATTAAGCGCGTAACTGCGCCTGATTCCGTTTTGAATCATAGCGTGCCATGCGCTTTCAATGAGATAAAAACGCATGGTTCGTATTTCCGGTCTTACAGCGGGCATGACCGCTGTGTTGTAGTCATTATAGAATTCCGGTCCGTTGGTACGGTAAGTAATGTCCAAAGTAATCCCTGTCTGCTGAGGATCGTGTTTGTTGGCAGTATGAGATATAATGTCCTCAAAAGTAATATTATTCGGATAATTCAAATTCAATCCGGCGTCCGGGCTGTCTTTTGTCTGGAACATAAGGTAAAAGGTGTTGATATCAGGTAAAAAATCAATACTGGTCGTACCATTGTAACCGTAGGTGGAAAGCTCACATCCCGGGCGGGCATTTGTGTCCCTTCTCAGTTCAGTAAAATTGCCAGTGGAACACGCAATGTCGCTGTCATTCTGCCACCATGCCAAAACATAAGGAGTTTTGCGTCGATCACTATCACTAACTCGAACATATAGGTTGGGCATGGACGGAGTAAGGTACTTGGCAGTTTGGCCGTAGAGTAAGGTATGGAAATACAAGGAATCTGTCATGATGGGTGTGAATCGACCATCCAAAATGGCTATGGACTGGGGAAGCCAGCCCGTCCCAGCATCTCCCAGGGGCTGTATGACGATTCTGGTAATTTCGCATCTACTAATGGGCATTGTTTCAAATGGGGTCTGGGCACCTCTGAAGGCGCATCCATAAAATGGAATGTCCAGAACAGAGTACCCATAGAGGTCATGGGCAGAGTTCGGCTTCTTCTGGGCAAGGGCGGCAGCGTCCAGGTCCACGGTACCGAGAACAATTTCCTGGTTATAATTATCTGTGCTTGCCATCCCATAGATGTGAAAACGTATATTTCCGCTATAGTCCCCTCCCTCTTTTGTGACAAGGCGCAGAGTATAACTATGTGCTTTCTGGAGATTGGCATAATCATCATAATCGGCTTTTACCGCTTTCAAAGGAATCCTGACCACGTCAGGATTGGTACTGCCGGCGAGTATGTCAAAATAGGAAGTATCCTCAACATGGTAGCTGGTAGTGGAAAATTTGCAGTTTGAATAGGAACGGTAATAATCTCCACCCTCGTCAAGTGTAAGATCTCCTATGGTGCCAGAGGTCATTTGGAAAATCCGCAGGTATTCTATTCGCACATTGTCATATCCCTGATTTTTATATCGGTCAATGCCAATCCAGACTTCATCTATATTTGTAACGGAAGAGGGGGCACTGAATACCAGAAAGTAGGTATTGGCAGGTTCTAAGGAGTCGCGTACATGAGAAAACTTTGCTTTCTTGCCGCTGCCAGAGATATGGTTGCTGAAGTAATTGGCTGTTCCTGTCTGTACTACCTGTGCGTCTACTTTTACCGATGTGGGGTTTCCTTTTTTGTCGGTGGTATTATAGTAGAGCTGCATGTACATGGATTGCCCGGTGGCGGCGTCCTTAACATTTTGAAGACGCATTTCCGCAATCCATAAATGTGTTGATTCGTCAGCAGTGCGATGAATCAAAGATTCGGACTCATAGGCGGATGCTTTAATTCTGGGACAGAGAAAAGTGAGACAGAGTAAGGGCAGGATAAGGAACGCAAAGCGCAGTCCTGTCAGGTGTCTTGGGTTTGGTTTGTCTTTCATAATGCAACCTCCAGATTGTTCGGTGTATTTCAAGTGGGTGATTAAAATGAATTTTCACTTCCCTGTATTTTAGCATGAAGATGCCTTCTCAAAGACGGAAACAAAAATGACAATTTAACAGCAAATTTGACTCTGGGAATGTAAATGCCTCCGTGCTAAGATAATGAAAAACAGGTTAGCGTTCAGCCCGGCAATGGAAAAAATGGGATGGGCTGAAGGTAAGAAGAATATAACATTAAGATTTTAAGATTTCAACAGGACTGCAAGATTGACAAAATTTCGACGCAATTGGAATTGGTCTGTTAGGTTGAGGAGGTTGTTTGTAATATGGGAAAGAAATTCTGGAAAGTGGCGCTGCTTGTGGTTGTGGGATTATTGTCCGTGGCAGCGGGAGCATTTATTTTCGGCAGTTTGGCCCTTAGGGTGGAAGAGTTTCAGCGAGGAGGAGACCTGTTCTCATTTGAGGTGATGAAGAAGCCGGAGGCCTATCTGTATGGTCTGGTGTTTCCTGCGCTGGTTATCTTGATGTATCTGGCTCTGGGCAGAAGGAAAGTCTCCGCCAAGAAGCTCATGACGGGTAAGGCCAAGGGAATTGACAGTCCACTGGAAAATTCCAGATTCCTGACGGATAAGGAGAGGGATAAGTATTTTCCCGGATTTCGTTACAGTGGAGCGGCGGCGGTAAGCAAGGATGGAGTACCAGTGCGTGCCGTACTGGACGCAAAGGGCCGTGAATTGGAAGTCAATGTCTGTCCGGGGGCACACAGCCTGATTATCGGTGCTACCGGTTCGGGTAAAACCACCACATTTATCAATCCCATGATACAGATTATCGGAGAAACCAGTTCTGGTTCTTCCATGATTATGACAGATCCGAAGGGGGAACTTTTTTCACTGCACAGCAGGAAGCTTCAGGCCCAGGGGTATGATGTGAAGGTTCTTGACTTGAGGGATACCTATTCTTCCTATCGCTGGAATCCTCTGGAGAGTATCTGGAATATGTATCAGGACTATGTGGAAGCAGGCAAAGGGATTAAAGTACACAGGGATTCCATCAGGGATTACAAGGAATTGGAGTGGGTGCATGGCGAATCGGAGTACGGGGAAGATGAGGGGCTTTGGTATGAGTACAGAGGAGCGGCGTATGCCACCAAGGAGGATTGCGTCAACGAGGTGGCGGTGACAAGGCAGAAAATATATGACGAAATGTATGAGGATCTAAATGATTTGGTTTCTGTCATCTGTCCCATTGAGTCAAAGGATGATCCTGTATGGGAGAAGGGGGCAAGATCCATTATCATGGCAACGCTTCTGGCAATGTTAGAGGACAGCGAGAATCCTGAGTTGAATATGACAAAGGAGAAATATAATTTCTTTAACTTAAATAAAATCATTGCCAATTCCGAGAATGAATTTGAGGAACTTAAGAAGTACTTTGAGGGTAGGAGCAATTTATCTTCCGCTGTCACACTTTCAAGACAGGTGTTGAGCGCGGCAGATTCCACACTTTCCAGTTATATGTCCATTGCTTTTGACAAGCTGTCCATGTTCAATGACAAAGGACTGTGCGGATTGACATCCGCTACGGATATTGACGCAAGTTCCCTTGCGGAGCGCCCCACGGCATTGTTTCTGAAGATACCGGATGAAAAAGATACCAGGCATGCTTTGGCGTCGGTGTTCATTCTGTGCATGTATAAGGCGCTTATTAAAAAGGCTTCTTCCAGAGAAGACTTGTCCCTGCCCAGAAATGTATATTTTATTCTGGATGAGTTTGGAAATATGCCTAAAATTGAGAAATTCGACAAAATGATTACGGTGGGCCGTTCCAGAAAAATATGGTTCAATATGGTGGTGCAGTCCTATGCCCAGCTCAATGCGGTATATGGGGATCAGGTGGCGGACATTGTGAAGAGCAACTGCGGCGTTAAGATGTTCATTGGCTCCAATGACATAGATACCTGTAAGGAATTCTCAGAACTTTGCGGGAATGTGACGGTTTCTACCAACAGTGTTTCCAGCAATTCTCAGGATAAGGACGGGCAGTTTTCGGTGTCTTCCCAGATGCAGACAAGGCCGTTGATTTACCCTTCCGAGCTTCAGAAGTTGAATAACAAAGAGAGCACTGGCAACGCAATTATAGTGACTTTCGGCAATTTCCCTCTGATGACTAAATTTACACCCAGTTATCTGTGTAAGTATTACCATATGGGGCAAATGGATTTGACGGAGGCACGTAAGAATGTATTTATCGCCGATAAGGTCTTTTATGATGTGGCACGTCGAAATAAACTGCTGCTCGGGGAAGAATCGTAGCAGGGCAGTAAAGTGAATGAAGGTTGGTAAAGAATATGGCGTCAAAACATATAAATTCCGGGTATGGGGGAATGGAAAAAAAGTGTCAATCGAAACAGTTCAGAAGAGTGAAAGCTGACTGCGGAGGAATCAGGGCAAAAAGGTGTTGTGGGACAATTTGGGGGAAAGTGTCATCAGGAACAGGTATGCCCGGGTCAGCGCTTAAGGCTGCGGGTCTGGCGCTTATGATGGGTGCTGGCCTGATTGTCACCATGCGGGTACATGCGGCCCAGGAGCCGGAGGGCGGTTTCTTTGGCGATTATTACACGCCGACACAGGGAACAGAGTCACAGGGGCAGGAAACCAGTATTATGTATATGCCGGAGGACTATGATGTGACTTACAGCGGAATGTTGGATCAATACACCGGGGATGTGCCTGAGGTGCAGGAAGGTGTGGATGGAAACGGATCGGATCTGGTATACATGATTACGGAGGATATGGGATTCGACGCAGGCAGCCGCCAATATGTCAATTATGTCCGGGGGGATAAGAGCAAATATTATTATAGCTCCCTTCCCAAGGGGATTGTCACAAACGGAAGCATTTCCTTCCAAATGGGAAGCAGGAATCAATATGCCCTCTACTGTGATGGGGAACGGGTAACAGATATGGATGTGAGCAATATTGTTCAGGAGGGAAGCTATGTTTTGGAGACATATGGTCAGGGAAGTTCGGACGCGGAACGTTTTGAATTTACCATTATACAGTCTCTGACCAATACCATAGAACAATTTACCATACCCGACGGGTTCCGCTTTTCCGGTGTAATGGTAAATGGAGAACAGGCTGCTGTCCCCTCCGGCACGGTGTTTCAGATGTCCAGTGACGGAAACTATCGGTTTGAATTTGGCTGCGGGGAAATCGGAATGTCCTATCTGGTACAGGTGGAAAAGGATACGGTGGCGCCCATTCTTTCTTTTACAGGTGTCATAGACGGAATTGCCAAGGGACCGGTGACAATTCTGAAGGAAGATGAAAACGCCATTTTAGAAGTGTCAAAAGACGGAGCGGCGATAAATGTGCCATACACCCATGTCCTGGAAGACTATGGAGATTATGTCGTAACAGTACGCGACATGGCAGGCAACAGCAATGAATACCGTTTTACCATACAATTGTATTTTACCATGATGTCCATGATGGTATTCCTATTATTAATAGTAATTGTCGCCGGATTGTTTGGCTATTACAGATATGTAAAAACCCATCTGCGGGTCCGCTAGCTAGTACATATAAGGAAGACGGCACCGAAGTGCAGAGACGGAACTGGAATAAAAGACGGGACTGGAATAGGAAATAAAAAACAGTCTCGGAACGGAGGTGCAATGTGTCTTTCAGACACAGAGAAGGGTTTTCAGACGCATCAGCGGCTGAATAACCCTTCCCTGGTTGGGGCACCGAAGTGCAGAGACGGAACTGGAATAAAAAAAACAGTCTCAGAACGAAGGTGCCCGGAAGGGTTTTCAG
>CAJUGT010000063.1 GCA_910586435.1 uncultured Acetatifactor sp.
CACGCTCCTCTTATGGCTGAATGATTCAAAAACTTAAAAAGGATGGTGGGAAAAGCCCGCATATCTCCCATGTCATAGAGCTCCCAAAACTTCCTGCGGTTCTGAAGGAAGAAAGTACGGAATTAGAATTGTGGGCAAAATTCATTAACGCGGAGCGAAAGGAGGAATTTGATATGCTTGCGGAGAAAAACCCTTATATTGACAGCGCTTACAAACAGCTGCAAATCATCAGCCAGGATAAGCAAAAAAGATTGGAATACGAAGCCAGGGAAAAAGCCGTGAGGGATTACAACCAGGGTATGTACGAAGCGGAACAGCGTGGTATTCAGATTGGGGAGCAGCGTGGGGAACAGCGTGTCAATGATTTATATTCTATTCTGATTCAGGCCAATCGCTTCTCTGACTTGGAACGTTCCATCCAGGATGTGGCGTTTCGGAAGCAATTAATTGAAGAATTTGGCCTTTGATACCCATCACCCTATTGTAATGCCTCGCCGAACACAATGCGCCAAAGGCTCTCATATGGGCTTGCCAAAGGTATTTCAGACTTATTATAATGAATCCACAATCAGAGGTGAAAGCTATCATGGAACAGCCGCAAAATAATTCATCAGATAAATACTGTGCCTATCTCCGCAAGAGCCGGGCTGATCGGGATGCGGAGCAAAGGGGCCAGGAAGAGACTTTAAAACGGCATCGGCACATTCTCA
Organism: uncultured Acetatifactor sp.; assembly: GCA_910586435.1. Taxonomy (GTDB): domain Bacteria; phylum Bacillota; class Clostridia; order Lachnospirales; family Lachnospiraceae; genus Acetatifactor. Next base: position 711 of record CAJUGT010000063.1, read on the forward strand.
CAGAATATGCCAATAAAAACCATATGGATATATCCAGATTCTACTGTGAAGTGGTCTCCGGTGATACCATTGACTCCCGCCCTGTGGTCCAGGAGCTGCTTGCGGATGTGGAAGCCGGAAAATGGTCCGGTGTGCTTGTCATGGAAGTAGAGCGTCTGGCAAGGGGCAATACCAAAGACCAGGGAATCGTAGCGGATGCCTTTAAGTATTCCGATACGAAAATAATCACCCCATCCAAGACTTATGATCCCAACAATGAATTCGATGAAGAATATTTTGAATTTGGACTTTTTATGTCCAGAAGGGAATATAAGACAATTAACCGCCGTTTGCAACGGGGTCGGATTGCGTCTGTTAAGGAGGGCAAATTTGTCGGCAGCACTGCCCCATATGGTTATCGCAAAATCAAAATCCCTCACGACAAAGGTTATACGCTGGAAATCATACCGGAAGAAGCAGAAATTGTCCGCCAGATATATGAATGGTACTGCCATGGTATGCTGTTGCCTGACAATACCTGCCGCCGTCTGGGAACGGAAGCCATTGCCATGCGCCTGGACGGTATGGGAGTCAAACCTGCCATAAACACTTACTGGTCAAAAGCTACCATATCCGATATGCTTCGCAATAAAATCTATGCCGGATATATTACTTTCGGCAAACAAAAAGAAACCCGTTCTTCTGTGAATGGCAAAATTATAAAAATGCGGAAGAGCAACCCCGATTGTCTCTGTGTCAAAGGGCTGCATCCGGCCATCATTGATGAAGCTACTTTTCAGTTGGCGAATGTTATACGCAAAGAAAATCGCAAAAATACGCTCCCTTCTTCCCAGGTACTGCAAAACCCTCTCTCCGGAATTGTATATTGTCAAAAATGCGGCCAAATGATGACCCGCCTGGCTCCCAACAGCAGGAACAAATATTCCACCATAAAATGCCCTAACAGACATTGTGACAATATATCCAGCCCCATTTTCCTTGTGGAAGAACAGATTTTACTATTTTTAAAAAACTGGCTGGAGACTTATGAATTGAACAGAAATACCATTCCTGTCATACCACTTTTCCAGGAAGTAGAAAATAAACAGGTAATCATATCCCGAATACAATCCGAAATGAATGGTTTAAAGTCCCAGATGAACAAAGCCTATGACTTTTTGGAACAGGGTGTATATACTGTAGAAGTATTTCAGCAGCGCAGCGCTCTGCTGAAACAAAACATAGCGCAACTGGAAACAAGCCTGCGCCTGATCCAAGATGAGATAGGACGCCTGGAACAGCTTCGCTCAGAAAGGGAATTGTATGCCCCCAAAGTGCGGCATCTGCTTGAACATTACAAAAGCAACAGTGTGGAAATTAATAACAAGATATTAAGAGAAGTAATAGATAAGGTTTACTATACCAAAGATACTCCGAACCGGCGTGGCGCTTTGTATAATGCGAATTTTATACTTGAGATATTTCCCAAAATCCCCACAGAATGAAGAAATAACGTTTTTCCAACAAAGAGGGCTTAATTGCCCTCTAATTTTCTGTGGGGCAATATTGTACACAGGAGAATTTTCATTGTGCCCTTTGCACCGTAAAATCTTTATATTTTGCAGTTTGTGAATATGGAAATAATACTTATGACTTAAATGGTCATAGGTATAGCCCCATTCATAAGTCATTAGAAGCACATGATCCGCCGCTTCTCCGAGAGCTCTGTAATCTTTTCCCTGGTATAGAAGTCCCACCTGGTCGGCGCTTGTCTTCGGCGCAAGAGCCACTGAAGTATGATATCCGTTTGCGCGCATAATTTCTGCCACCTGACGCACAAATGCGGAAAAAGCGTCTCTATCTTCCGCAAGTATATATTCAAAATCAATATCAAGCCCTTCATATCCTTTTTCAGCCATTACTTCCAGCAAATTTTGAATCAGTTTCTCCGTATATTCCTCATTATTTACGACGGAATGAATCAGTTGATTATTGAAATTTCCATCCGGCCCTAAAGGTGTCAGAGTCAGTATAGGCAAAGTCCCAAAGCGGACAGCTTCCCTGATCATCCAGGTATCATCCCCATGAATCGGCGGCAGCAGCTCTCCCTCTCTTGTAAAACCATATGAAAAAATTGGAAGTTCCGACAGATAGGGCAGGGTCTGCTCCAACACCCATGAACTGATAAAGGGATATGCATAACCACTTACGGCAATTTCTCTGGATGCGTTTCTATCATACTCATTAATTAAAAGTGCCTGCCCCACTGCAAGCGCATAAGGATACTCCAATTGATTATCATAAATAATCTGTTCTACATTGACGCCAAACTCTTTCGCAATTGCGTCCACGTTGTCCCCTGGCTGAACTACATAAATTTCCATAATGATTCCCCTCCATATGCTCATTATACTCTATGCATCCTTCACCGGAACCGTTCAGCCGCATTACCATCCTGTTTTCCAATATATTTCCCCTGTACGTCCTGTTTCACAGTTTACTTCTCCACCCCTATCTTTTTGCATACGTCTTCAAGACAACAAGTTTTACATTGAGGTTTAGTCCGGGCAACACAGACAGCCCGTCCATGATCCACCAGACGATGACAAAAATCATTCCCCTCTTCAGGTGGAATAATGTTCCACAAAGCCTTTTCCACTTTCCCCGGCTCCTTTATGCCATCCACCAGCCCCATACGGTTCGTCAAGCGGATACAATGAGTATCCGTGACAATTGCCGGTTTCCCAAATACATCCCCCATAATGAGATTTGCGCTTTTTCTGCCGACGCCCGGCAAATCCAATAATTTGTCAAAATCCTCCGGCACTTTACCATGATAAGTGTCCCTGATTTTTTTCATACAAGCGCTGATATCCCTGGCCTTACTGTTCCCCAGGCCACAGGGACGTACAATTTTCTCTATTTCCTCCACAGGCGCTTCCGCCAAAGCGTTTACATCGGGAAATTTTTCATACAATTTCTCCACCACTACATTCACTCTGGCATCCGTACACTGCGCCGCCAGACGAACGCTCACAAGAAGTTTCCACGCCTCATCGTATTCCAGAGTACAATCCGTACATGGATATTCTTTTTTTAATCTCTCTATAATCTCCAGTGCTCTCTGTTTCTTTGTCATTTGTCTCTCCATCTTTTTCTCTACATATTTTTTATTCAATTAACACAGTCATCATTTTCTTCGCTGTGAGGGGTTGGCCTTCAGCAAACAATATGTAAAATTCAATTAGTTTACTTTCTTATTTTAGCATGTAAAAATCCTTTTTTCAATTCACAATTTGTTTCCAATAACATTGCGCAAAGCTGTTTTTTGTGTTAGGATATGAAAAGGTGTAATGGTTTTTTATTCCAAAAGCGCCGTGGGAATTCATGTGTATCCGATTTCCCAAATATTCTATGGAGGATATCATTTTGAGCGAAAAAACTAAAATCCCTTATAAGATCTATCTGGACGAGTCGGAAATCCCCACCGCCTGGTATAACCTTCGAGCAGATATGAAGAACAAACCCGCACCATTACTGAATCCTGGTACCTTAAAGCCCATGACTGCGGAAGAGTTAAAAGAAGTCTTCTGTGATGAGCTGGTAGCACAGGAGCTGGATGATACCAATGCTTATATTCCCATTCCAACGGAAATTCAGGATTTCTACAGAATGTACCGTCCCTCCCCTCTTGTAAGAGCATATTGTCTGGAAGAAAAGCTGCAGACCCCGGCTAAAATCTATTACAAATTTGAGGGGAATAATACCAGTGGCAGTCACAAGCTGAATTCTGCCATAGCACAGGCATTTTATGCCAAAAAACAGGGATTAAAAGGTGTCACCACCGAAACCGGCGCCGGCCAGTGGGGAACAGCACTTTCCATGGCATGCGCATATTTTGATTTGGACTGTCTGGTGTATATGGTTAAAGTATCATATGAACAGAAACCCTTCCGCAGGGAAGTCATGAGAACCTATGGGGCAACCGTTACTCCGTCCCCCAGCACCACCACGGAAATCGGAAGAAAAATCCTGGCAGAACATCCCGGTACCACCGGAAGCCTTGGCTGTGCCATTTCTGAGGCAGTGGAAGCGGAATCCTCCCGTGAAGGGTATCGTTATGTTTTGGGCAGCGTACTCAACCAGGTATTGCTTCACCAGACGATAATTGGCCTGGAAACCAAAGCCGCACTCGACAAATATCATATTACCCCTGACATTATCATCGGGTGCGCAGGCGGCGGATCAAACTTAGGCGGATTAATCTCTCCTTTTGCCGGCGAAATGATCAGAGGCGAAAAGAAGTATAGAATTATTGCCGTGGAACCCGCTTCCTGCCCAAGCTTTACCCGGGGTGTATTCGCATATGATTTCTGTGATACGGGTAAGGTATGCCCTCTTGCCAAAATGTATACTCTTGGCAGTGGATTCATCCCCTCTTCAAATCACGCAGGCGGATTGCGTTACCATGGTATGAGTCCTATCCTCTCACAACTTTATCATGATAAAGTTATGGAAGCCACCAGCGTGGAACAGACCGCCGTTTTCGACGCAGCAACCCAATTTGCGAAAGTGGAAGGCATACTGCCCGCTCCCGAAAGCAGCCACGCAATCCGTGTTGCCATTGACGAAGCACTGAAATGCAAAGAAACCGGGGAAGAAAAAACAATAGTGTTTGGTCTCACCGGTACAGGATACTTCGATATGATGGCATATGAAAAATTTAACAACGGAGAAATGAAAGATTATGTTCCCACAGAGGAAGACCTGAAACCTGGTTTTGAAGGCATACCCAGATTTCCAGGAAATGAATTTTAAGGTTGAAAATCTTATTTTGTATTTCTATCTGTTTATCCCATGTACAATCGGCAAAAATTGTTCATGGGATTTTCTCTGCGCTATATTCAACCAGTTTATTTCAAGTAATTGACTGCCAAAATCGCAGCTCCCAATACGGCCAAAACAATTCCCGTTGCCCTGTTTAATGTGGCCGCACTGGCTTTATTGGCAAATTGAGCGGCAATCCTTGCCCATAAAAGGGTGGACAGTACACAGCATATAAGGCATACCACATCCGGCATTCCGCCGATAGCAAAATGACTTACCGCTCCTGTCAATGCCGTAAATGTCATAATAAATACACTGGTTCCCACCGCTGTCTTCAACTCATATCCCAACACACTTGTTAAGATCAGCAACATCATCATGCCTCCCCCGGCACCGATAAACCCACAGATAAATCCCACTGTCATTCCGCTAATCACAGACTGAAGCATCCTTTTTCGGGCGCTGATGGTTCCCATGGATTCCTTCGTTGTCATAACAGGCTTTACAATAAATTTGATTCCCAGCAAAAAAGTCATAAATACAGAAAAACTCCCCATTGCGGTATTTGGCACGAGGCTTGCAATCCAGCTTCCTATGAGTGTAAATCCCAATACTGTTGCCATCATTACTACACCATTGCGAATGTCCAGGTTTTTATTCTTACCATATGTATAAGCGCTTACAGCGCTTGCCAGTACATCACTGGCAAGCGCAATTCCTACCGCCTCATATGCTGGTAGATTCAGAAAAGTGATGAGCATGGGACTGATTACCGCAGCTGCGCTCATGCCTGCAAATCCTGTTCCCAAACCCGCGCCAATACCTGCAATAAAACAAATCAACAATTTTATCATTATTTTCTCCATTACAGCTCTGCATCTGCATTACTGCACCTTTACATACTTTTGTTTTTCGCACAAAAAATCCAAAGTTGTTTTATCTACAACAACTTTGGATTTTTGTTCTTAATGCCGGCAGCGGGACTTGAACCCGCACGTGGTTGCCCACAACAGATTTTGAGTCTGCCTCGTCTGCCATTCCGACACGCCGGCTTTTACATATTTTGGAATCACATATCCTCACAACAAATTTATTCTACCATAATTTATAAATCTTGGCAAGTACTTTTTTAAAAATTTTCAGCAAACAATCAGCTGATAATTGTCAATATCCAAATACGTCCCCATTTTAAAGCCCACTTCACGAATGGTTCCGCAATACCTAAAACCAAACTTCTCATGTAATGCCGTGCTGGCCTGATTATTGCTTGTGATAACCGACACAATGGTATGTATCTGTTCCTCTTTTTGGGCATGATGTATTGCGTATTCCATCAAAGCGGAAGCAATGCCACACCCTCTGTCATCAGGCGAAACATACAGGGATAATTCCACCGTATGCTTATAAGCATCCTTGCTTCTATATGGTGATAAAGAGACATACCCTCCGATATGCCCCTTATGTTCCGCTACATACAATGGAAATTGTGGAGAACCGTGGTTTTGAAACCACAGCTCCCACGCCTCCCTGGCAACAGGAGCAATATCAAAGGTTGCTGTTCCGTTTTCTACTTCGTAATTATATATTTTCAATAAATCGTCAAGATCTCTCAATTCTGCCTTTCGGATCAGCATGGTATTCCTTCCCCCTCCTCCGTTTTATACTCCAGTCGCCCAAATCCATCCTGCCGCTTTACAAGCTATATTCACTTCCATGATAGTTTACTTATATTTCATTTCTATTTTCAGGTGATTGTTTTTCACCCTAATTTCACCCAGACTTCCCACAACCAGGGGCATCATGGGCGGCAAATGACCCAAATCCACATCCATAACAACCGGTACATTTTTACGGCCTGCGACTTCCAATACAGAATGATACTCATCCAGCCCCATCATGGGCGCTCCATTCAGGGGCCTGCCAAACAGAAATCCTTTTACATAGCGAAACCACCCGGCTTCCTCCATCTGCCACATGGCACGTCGAATAGAAAAGACATTTAAGTCACACGCCTCCAGGAACCAAATAATGCCGTCTTCTTTATATCGTTCCACAAATTCCCTTGTCCTGTCAAATCGAGTTCCTAACAAATTAACAAGGCAATCCATGCAGCCTCCAAGAAGTCTCCCGTCAAATCGCAGTTCATCCTTCCATTCTTCTTTGCCGACAAAGCTCCGAATTGCCAAAGGTTCTGTCAAATGATAAGGCACCAAGGGATTTTCTTCATTTTTCAGTGATTCTTTCTCCCACATGCCATAACTTTCCACCACAGTCTGTTCTCCGGTCAAAATACCATATGCGTCAAACAGGGACTTATGCCATGGCTCCATACCAAAAGCCGGTGCATTAGGGCCGTAAACAGAGGCCGTATCCGTCAATGTGGCAAGCAGGTATGTGAGGTTGGTATTATCCGAAAATCCCATAAACCAAACTGGGTCCGCCTCTGCCAGTTTCTCAAAATCAACATATGGCAAAATCTCACACATAAGTTCCCCGCCGCCGCAGGATATAAGGCAATCTGCCTCACCGGAGAGGAAGAAATGCATAATCTCCCGACCGCATTTCTCAGGCGTATTGCTGATGCCCACCCCCTCCTGGCATCGACAATTTGGACCATAAATCTGCTGATACTTCATCTTAGACCATATGGAGCCTGCGTTTGAGAAAGCCGATTGGTATGGTTCCGTAGCACACCCAAAGGAAGGCGCCACATACCCGATGCACCCATTTTCGCCGGCTTTAGGTAAAAATTTCGGATACCGCATGATACTCTCTCCTATTCAAAGTTCCCTCTTGCCCTTATGCTGATAACATCAGCCCTTCGCTCAAGACTTAGGAAACAATCTGTCATATATTTCAAATCCGTCAAAAGTTGCAAAATAGTCCCTGGGAGTCTCCGCCCGGCGAATCATTTCCACCCCCCCATCTTCATGAAGCAAAAGCTCCGCCGATTTCAGCTTTCCATTATAATTATAACCCATGGAAAAACCATGTGCCCCTGCGTCATGAATCACTAGATAATCACCGATTTCCACCTGCGGCAGCATCCTGTCAATTGCAAACTTGTCATTATTCTCACAAAGAGACCCTGTCACGTCATATTTATGGTCACATGGCACATTTTCTTTCCCCAATACGGTAATATGATGGTATGCGCCATACATGGCAGGGCGCATCAGATTTACCGCACAGGCATCCACACCGATATATTCCTTATGTGTGTGTTTCTGATGAATCACCTTTGTCACCAAATGCCCGTAGGGTCCCATCATAAACCGGCCAAGTTCCGTATAAATTGCCACATCCCCCATACCGGCCGGCACCAGAACCTCTTCATATACCTTTCTCACATTCTCGCCGATGACTTTAATATCATTTGGCTCCTGCTCCGGACGATAAGGAATTCCGATACCCCCTGACAGATTAATAAACGCAATGTGAGCACCCGTTTCTCTGTTCAGCCTGACAGCCAGTTCAAACAACTGTCTGGCCAAAGTAGGATAATATTCATTTGTCACAGTATTGCTTGCCAAAAAAGCATGAATGCCAAAATGTTCCACACCTTTTGCCTTCAGAATACGAAAGCCTTCAAACATTTGTTCTGTGGTAAAACCATATTTTGCGTCTCCCGGATGATCCATAATATCCGTGCCCAGAGAGAAGTGTCCGCCTGGATTATAACGGCAACTTATGGTCTGCGGCAAACGCCCCAGAATCTTCTCCAAAAATTCAATATGAGTAATATCATCCAAATTAATGGTTGCGCCTATTTTCGCCGCCAGCGCAAAATCTTCCGCAGGAGTATCATTGGAGGAAAACATAATATCCTCACCTTTTATTCCCAGGGCATCGCTCAACATAAGCTCCGTATAAGAAGAACAATCACATCCGCAGCCATATTCCTGTAAGATGCGTATCAAAAAAGGATTTGGGGTTGCCTTTACGGCAAAAAATTCCTTATAACCCTCATTCCAGGAAAATGCTTCTTTTAATGCCCTAGCATTTTCTCGAATTCCCTTCTCATCATAAATATGAAATGGTGTGGGATATGTTTTCACAATCTCCTCAATCATTTCCCTGGTGACAAAAGCCTTTTTATCCATCGTAATACCATGCCTTTCTATAGTTCTCAGCCAATTCTGCCCTCAAAAACCGCAACAGTTCAGACAGGCCGCTGAACTGTTACTAAAAATCAATTATACATTCTCAATCTGCCAGTCAATGGGCTTCAGCCCATTCTCCTCAAGAAACTGATTGGTTTTGCTAAAAGGTTTGCTGCCAAAAAATCCATTGTGTGCCGACAATGGGCTTGGATGCGCCGCTTCCAGAATTAGGTGCTTCGGATTATTCAACATTTTCTTCTTGGTCTGAGCAGGCCGCCCCCATAAAATAAACACAATGGGTCTGTCCTGTTTATTTAATGCCTTAATGGCTGCATCCGTAAATTTTTCCCAGCCTTTTCCTTTGTGCGAATTGGCCATGTGCGCTCTTACCGTCAGCACCGTATTCAACATAAGTATGCCCTGTCTCGCCCATTTTACCAGATAACCATTATTAGGAATATTACATCCCAAATCGTCATGCAGTTCCTTATAAATATTTACAAGCGAAGGCGGAACCGCCACTTCCGGCTTTACTGAAAAGCAAAGTCCATGTGCCTGTCCAACATTATGATAGGGATCTTGTCCGATAATTACCACTTTTACTTCGCTCAATGGCGTGAGGTGAAAAGCATTAAAAATATCATCCGCCGGAGGAAAAACCTGTGTCGTGTCATATTCCTCTTTGACAAATTGATACAATTCCTTATAATAAGGCTTCTGAAATTCTTCTCCCAACTCTTCTAACCAATCGTTTTCAATCATTCCCATTGTTTCTTCTTCCTTTCCTCTTTTGCAGTATGTACCTTTGTACCACAAGGCTTCGGACAAAGGTTTCCGCATATGAACTATTTTTTCGGCACCGCCAATATACTTGCAAAATTTCCTGTCTTACAAGCGCACACTGACTCCTCTGGCGTTTAAATACTCCTTAACCTGTCGGATTTCCAGTTCTTTATAATGAAAGAGGGATGCTGCCAATACTGCTTCTGCTTTCGCGCCTGTCAATGCGTCATAAAAGTGTTCCGGCGCTCCTGCACCCCCGGAGGCGATGACTGGTATCTCCACTGCCTCTGCCACAGCCTTAGTCAGTTCCAGATCATAGCCTTCCTTTGTGCCATCCCTGTCCATACTTGTCAAAAGGATTTCACCAGCGCCCAATCGTTCTGCCTTCACTGCCCATTCCACCGCATCCATTTTCATGTCAATGCGGCCACCATTTTTGAATATATTCCATCCCTTTCCATCCGGCCGCTTTTTTGCGTCAATGGCAACCACCACACACTGACTCCCAAATTTATCCGCTGCCTCAGAGATAAGCTTTGGCTCCATGATCGCCGCTGAATTCACGGAAATCTTATCCGCACCCTCCCGCAATATTGCTCTGAAATCTTCCACGGTTCGGATACCTCCGCCCACGGTAAATGGAATAAACAGCCTGCTTGCCACCTGCCTGACCCAATCTAACTGCGTCGCACGGTTATCTGAAGAAGCGGTAATATCCAGAAAAACCACTTCATCCGCCCCGGCTCTGTCATATGCCGCAGCCACATCCGCAGGGTCCCCTGCATCCATCAAATTGACAAATTTAACTCCTTTTACCACTCTGCCATCCTTGATATCCAGGCAGGGAATCACTCTTTTTGTATGCACATTTACCTCCTTTCGTTCCTTCTGAGTACAACGGCAAATATGTTGTCATTGTGAAATCCCAAGAAAGTTTTTTAAAATTCTCATTCCCACATCGGAACTTTTCTCCGGATGAAACTGGCACGCAAATACATTGTCCTTTTCTATGGAAGCATGAATCCTCACCCCGTAATCGGTAACTGCTGTGACAATATCTTCTTCCATTGCCTGAAGGTAATAGGAATGCACAAAGTAAACATAGGCCCCCTCACTGATTCCGTGAAATAACCTGCCCTCTTTGGGAAACTCCAGACTGTTCCAGCCAATATGAGGAACCTTTCTCCCATCCGAAACAGGAATCCGTAAAATTCTGCCTTTCAGGATACCGAGTCCCTCCACATGGGGACTTTCTTCACTGCCCTCAAATAAGAGCTGCAATCCAAGACAGATGCCCAAAAAGGGAGTTCCCCTCTTCACACATTCCCTTATGACATTCACCAAATCATATGTACGCAGCTTCTCCATGGCATCGCCAAAGGCCCCTACACCGGGCAAAATGACTCTCTTCGCATTGAGAATTGTATCTTTGTCCCTTGTGATGAGCACCTCTTCTCCAAGAGAGTTCAATGCCTTCTCCACACTTTTTATATTGCCCGCATCATAATCTATCACCACAACCATAACAGCTCCCCCAACTTTGTACAATTTTACTTACATTGCAATGACCTGCCTGAATTGTTACCAATGATACAATTATTGATTATCCACAAAACTTCCCTGCCCCATTTCTGATTCCTCCGGCAGTTCATTGGGAAGTTTGTCTTCTGTGGGTTCCTGTGAAATATCAGTATTATTCCAGGAACCATAGGACAGGCCGTTTGCCAGAGCCGTGACAATTTTTGTATATTCTTTATCGCTCTTCTCGGCAGCAATGGCCAATGCCTCCGCTTCGTTTAAGCCATATTTTTCCGACAAAATAGTCAGCATTTCGGAATATACCTCATTCACCTCATTTACCGCATTCCACTGATATGCGTATTCATAGAGGGCAGGATAGTCGTTGACAGTCTGAATCAGGCTGTCTAACGCCCTGACTTCATTGCCTTCCTCCACAAACATTTCATACTTGCGATGCCAAAGTCTGATGTATAAAATACTCTCTGATTTGCCATACATCAGCGCCTCCTCATCATTTAGCTTCTTGCCGTACAGATTTTGGAAGCATGCTTCATAATCCCCCTGCTGATAAGCATTTTTAGCCACACTTTTGTCTGCGTAATCCACCGAAATATTTACAAAAATGATGATAACCGCACCTACGCTGGCCCCCAGAAGTACAATGGGCAGCACTTTTTTTAAGGTAAGTTTACTGCCTGGCGCCTCAGGCTCTTCTTCTTTTGGCGGTTTTTCTTTTTTAGGTTTCGGTTCTTTTTTGGGCTTTGGTTCTTTGGGTTTCTTTTCTTTTTTCTTCTTTTCTTTTTTCCCTTTTCCGTTCTTTGCCCCGGCCTTTTCCTTATCTAACGCGTCAATAATTTCCTGGTTTTCTTTTGACAGACGGAGATTTTCATTTTCAGGTTCCTCTTCTTCCTCTTCTTCCATTAAAAAGGCAACAAACCTTGCAAAAAGTCCGTTCTTTCCTTTGGGCGCCGCCTCTTCTTCCTCTTCGTCCTCATTATCGACAAAACGTGAAATATCTGGAATCAGATCATCCGCCTCTTCTTTTTCTACCTCTACAACGGCTTCCTCTAAAGGCATTTCCAGTTTCTCTTCCCTGCCTGCGGAGGTCCGTCCAATTTTTCCCGCACCGGATACAATCTCATCCAGGACTTCTGTATCAATCGCCGCGTTTTGCTGCGATTTAGGCTTCTTTTTACTGCCTTTAACGGATTTTGCTGCCTTCTTTTCTGCTTTTTTTGCCGCTTTTTTAGCCAGTTTTTCTTCTTTTCGGCGTTTTTTCTCCATGGCACGCTGTTCTTTTGCATCCAGGGCGTCCGCCGCTCCCTCAATATCCGCCAACAGTTTATCCACCGGACTCTCTGACTCCTCAGAACTTTCACCGGATTCAACCAATTCATTGTTCTCAGCCTTCTGAAGAAGCTCATGTATCTCCTGTAAATCCGTACTTTTGGTTCCTTCCAGCATGGCCATCACATCTTCCAGAGAGTCCCCTTCCCCCTGAGCCAATGGTCCGAACTCATCTTTGCCGCTGATGAATTCATCTGTTCCTGCCGCCAAAAGCTTCTCTATTTCTTCCTCCGTCATTTCAGTGACAGCATCCAGACCAAATTGTCCTTCCGCCTCATTTCCTTCATCTTTTAAGTCCTCATTTTCATCCCCGGACACCTTTTTCAACAGTTTATCCAGATAATCATCTTGTGAAGGCATATTATCCCCTCCGCTTTCTCATTGATAAATAAATTATGAAATAATCTATTCTATTTTATCACAACTGGTTTAACCAATCAATCGCATTCACTGAAATTCCACATCCTTTTTCGGCCAACTCTTCCGTCAAATGATACAATTTTTCATTGACCCTGCATAAAAAAGCTTTTTGGTTAAAAAAAACTACTTTTTCAAATGGCCAGCGTATCACGGAAGGAAAGCGCATCCCCACTCCCAGCTCCAATACCAGCAGTTTTTTGTTCAATGTCCCCTGTAACCATTTTGTATATTCATTCCAATGGTCCAAATATCCATGTTCATTATAATTCTCTGCATACACTGTATTCAACACCAATGGCCTGCCACATTTCGGACAGTTTCCAAGGCATAACAATTCCCCTGATTTTAAAAGAGACTTTTCTCCCTCCTCAAAAAGGACTTCAAATCCTTGCCAAATCTTATCAATGTCTTCTTCCGTCATATTCAGAAGTACTTCCTCACAGCCTTCCACACACTGCTTCTTCTGTAAGGAACCGCAGGGCATGACAGCTCTTATTCCGCTCCCGGCAATTGTATCATTTATGGAAGTTGACACCAGAAATACATCTTTTCCCCTTAATATCACAGAAAGTTTTCTAATAGCCGACCACAAGGCAGCGTCTCCCAATCGCTCAAAACAATAGTTATTCCATAAGGGAATTGCCCAGCCAAACCCGGCAGCTTTTAATATATTACACCCCTCCGCATATTCACGATTTTGACCAAGTGCATTTTCTGCGTCAAATTCTTCACCAATCCCCACCAGAATTTTTTCCGCCTGGGTCAATTGTTCTAATATTTCCTCATTTTTATATTTTTCTATCATGTTATCTAATGCCCGATACCTCCGCTCGAAAAAGTTCACCCATACAAAAGGCCGGGATTACTCCCAGCCCATCCTGTCTTTCCTATACAGGCAAACAACTGTTCCGTACTTTCGCACAAGCCAAATTACAGTTCCTTTTCACAAACTTTCGTAAACACTTCCTGGCATTTAAGAATCCAGATGATTTTCATCCACAAGCTGGTCTACAATCCGTACCAGATTTCCTATTTCAGGCTTGGATAATTGCGCATTGGCACCTAAAGATTCACCTTTTTTCTTCATTTCATCGTTTACCAAAGAAGAGAAAATAACAATAGGTATATCGGAAGTAGCTTCGTCTGACTTGACTAATTTAGTCAGCCTGTGCCCATCCATTTCCGGCATTTCAATATCAGTAATAATGATGCGCACATGATCCCTTAAGGTGCCTTCTGCTTTACACTGACAGATAATGTCATAAGCCTTCTGCCCATTTTCCGTATGAATCAGGTTATCATAACCGGCTTTTTTCAAACAGTCCACAATCAACTTATTTAACAGCGGGGAATCTTCGGCAATCAAAATCGGCACATTATTTCTCTTACGTTCCCCAAGCTCACTAATCTCGGAAACCTTCAGACCGGTCTCAGGATTAATATCCGTGACAATTTTCTCAAAATCCAAAATGATAATGAGTTTATCATCTTTCTTAATGATTCCAGTTGAAACACTGTCCTCTGTTGTAGAAATCGTAGCGTCCGGCTTTATGATGTCCCGCCAGGAAATTCTGTGAATCCCCAATACATTTTCCACATGAAAGGCAATGTCAAGCTTATTAAAATTCGTCACAATAAACAACCCCTTCGGTTCGGACTCTCCCCTTCCAAGGCAGTTCTTCAAGTCAATTGCCGTAATCATGACATCTCGCGGCATAAAAATTCCTTCAATGCTGGGATGGGAATTTGGGACAGGCGTGACCGTCTCGTATGTAATAATTTCTCTGATTTTCGCCACATTGATGCCATAAGAATGATTATCCAATGTAAATTCCAAAATTTCCAATTCGTTGGTGCCATTTTCCAGTAATATTTTTGTTTCCATCTTACCTCCCATGCCTTTCCCGCTTTTGATTACTTTACAGTGAGCAAATCGGTAAACCGCTGCCTCTAAAAATTATTCTATCATACTTGAATAAAAAATGAAACAATTATCTTAAAATATTGTGAAAATTTTTCTGGAAAATATTACTGGTCATAAAACAAATGGCACCCATCTGACAGCGCAAATCTATATATTTTCGTTCCGAATGGTTTCTATCACATTCTTTTTGTTTATCTTAGCCATGGAAAAACGCATAATACTATAAAGCAATATAATAACCGCCACAATGGAAACGACAATCCCACCTGTTGGAAACGGAAATGCTATCACCATTCCCTGCCCCAATGCCCGGTAGAAGCAATATGAGATAAACATTCCGAGAGGAATTCCAATCATTAACGCTTTCCCACCATAAAACAGTCCTTCCAACCATATCATGCGCTGAAATTCCTTTCCTGTCATACCTATTGATTTCAACATGGCAAATTCCGGCGCCCGAAGTTCCATATTTGTAGTAATTGTATTAAAGATATTGGTAACTCCAATCAATGCTACAATTGTAATGAAACCATACAGGAATATGGAAATCACCAAATACAGGCTTTTGTCCGATTGGTATTCCGATTCATAATTCACAATGGTATAATGCCCTGTTTCCAGTTCATTTCGGATAATCTGTTCAATTGCTCCGGCATCCTGGCATTTCAAATATATATAAATGGTATGTCCTTCCCTGCCAAGAGTCCATTTGTCCATCCACTCATCACTGACAATCATCACAATTCTGTCAAGAGATAAATCTTCCAAACACATGGGTCTCTCTTTTGTTTGCAGCAAAACCTCCATCCCAACTTCCGTTTCCATCCCCTCTTCAACAGAACTTCCCATTTTTCCTGTAATCACGTCCCCTGGAAGATAGTTGGCTATATGAACCATTTCCTTGTATATCTTGCCATTCATTACATTTTCCAGCTCATACTCCGTTAATAAAATCCCTTTCTCCTTTGCTTCTTCCACCGACAATCCTAACTTCTCACAATATTCAGTATAACTCTTTTCTCCAAGAGATTTGACAAGTATGCCATATTCTTCACCCTCATACTCGGTAAGATACTTTTCCAGGTACTCTTCCGTAAAAGGAATCTCTTTCATATCTGCGATAATAGTACGTCCCCTGCATATATCAGCCTCCACTCCCTCCAGATTTGAAATCCAGATCGCCTGCTTTACATATTCTTCCGTATCCCGCATACGAACTACCAATTGATACGATTTATTATCATAGTAGAACAGAGACGCATACTCTAATAACCGGGTAAACGTGGAAAGTCCAATAAAAGCGGCCACACTCACCACAATGGAAATGACTGTGGTACGATACTTCACCCTGGCACGCTTTAAATTCTTATACGCAACCTTACCGCCAATGCCAAAAAAGCGATTTATCCACGAGGGACTATGCAATCCGCGATGATTCAATTTAACCATTTCATTGCTGCGAATAGCATTGATTGGAGAAATTCTGGCTGCCTGCCTTGCGGATTTAGACGCCGATAAAAAAACTGTAACGGCTGAAATCACTACTCCAAACAAAATAACAGGGAAAGAAACCGCATACACCAGAGTGATTTCCACCGCAACTTCCACCAGTTCCACCACTGCCGTAACCAAAACAGCCGATGCCGCCACACCACACAGAACACCAAGAGGAATTCCTATTCCTCCCAGAAAAAAAGCCTCATAGTATACCAGCTTTTTCTGCTGTCCGGCCGTAGTTCCCACAGAGGAAAGTCTGCCGTAAAGTCTCATCTTCTCTGTCAATGAAATGGTAAAACTATTGCGAATACAGAATATACTTGTCAATACAATTACCAAAATGGCAATTGCAGACATTCCATAGATTGTATACATTATGTTAGAGGAAAAAATCAGCACCTCCCATTTTAACAGCCAATAATTTTCCGTCACATTTTGGGCAACTCTCTGTAGTTGCTGCGCTTCTTCCTGTGTATATGCGATACCTTCGTAGTAGCGCTGGTACATCTCCTCCGGCACTCCCAATATCCCTGCCGTAACAAGTGTAATATGCCGAAGTCCCCAGTCCGTATAAGTAGCATAAACCTGAAATGGTCGCCCTGATTCTGATTCACCCGGGCATGTGAAAGCGGAATATCCTGGCGCCATTCTATCCTCCACATGCTCATTGGGTCGTTCTATTATCCCCACAATGGTATAGGTTTTTTCCATCAACGGAACAAATTTTTCTTCCTCATACGCAAAATTGCTTTCCTGCGCCCGTTCCATTCCATCATATACCCTATTTCCTATTGCAAACGTGACCACATCCCCTACTTGATATTCTACTAACCCATTTGTGATTATATGCCTTCCTATCACCAATTCCCTGTCATTTTCCGGCAGTCTTCCCTCTGCAAGCCTCAGAGACATCGCTTTGAATCCTTCTTCATCGGCTGTTTGAATATAGAGATATGGCTTATCAGGATTTTGGCATCCCTCTAAGAGAGCATAACCTACTTCTTCCAGTAGTCCTATTTTTTCTATATTTTTATTGTTTTGAAAATACTTTAAGTTCTCGCTGCTTACCCCTGAAAACAGATAGTGAAAGTCTCCATTTTGCGCTTTTTCATAAGCAATCATACTTGCCCGAAAACTCACCACCATACATGCTACCGCCGTCAGCAGGGCCGTGGCCAGAATAATTCCTACAATGGTTACAAAGGTGCGCTTGCGGTTTTCTTTCAGAGAACGATAGCAGCATTTTTTTAATACATTCATACCTTCCTCTCCTCCCATCAGCAATTTGATACATGGCCATCTTCAATTGTCAATACTCTATCTGCCTGTTTTGCCAGTTCCAGATTATGAGTAATCATTATTATGGTCTGCTTAAATTTTTGGTTGGAAATTTTCAGCAATTCCGCCACTTCATTGCTTGCGCTTGTGTCCAAATTTCCTGTCGGCTCATCCGCCAAGAGAATGGCCGGTCTTGTGATCAGTGCCCTGCCAATGGCCACCCTCTGCTGTTGCCCTCCCGACAATTCATTTGGCAAAGCAGACATTCTTTTCTCCAGCCCCAATACACCGGCCAATTCCCACACCAGCCCTTTGTCCGGCTTCCTGCCATCCAGCTCACAGGGCAATGTCATATTCTCTTCAACCGTCAGCACCGGTATCAAATTATAAAACTGATAGATCAAACCCACCTGCCTTCTTCGGAAAATTGCAAGATTATCATCGTTCATTTGATATATATCATTATTTTCTATCAATACCCTGCCGGAGGTGGGACGATCCACACCCCCAAGCATATGCATCAGCGTTGATTTGCCACTGCCAGAACTGCCCACCACTGCCACATACTCCCCTTGTTCCACTGAAAAACTGACATCATTTACAGCAATAATCTGATTCTCTCCTTTTCCATATTTTTTTGTCAAATGTTCGGTCCGCAAAATTTCCATCTTGATACTCTTCCTTTCATATCATGTAAAATTATATCACACAAAACATTATTGGTCTCACTTCCTTTACTTCACAGCTTCAGGATGCTGACCATTTCCGATACATACAATATACAAGACCAAGATGACATTTTCGTGACATTTAAAAATATCTTTCCACCAATCAGTGCTTTCGCAGAAATCTGATTCTGAAAATCGTCCCATCACCCGCCTTAGAATCTACATGAATCATTCCGCCTTCCCTCTCAATAATCTCCTTTGCCAGGGATAACCCGATTCCATAACTGTCCTCTTTCGTTTTATTTCCTCTGTAAAATCTTTGAAACAGCTTTTTACATTCTTCCTCTGTGATTCCCTCTCCATAATCCCTTATGGCAATCTGTGTGTATACCTCATTTTCCTCCCCCGTAATCTCCACAACACCCCCTGGCAAACTATATTCCATGGCATTTTTAACAATATTGACCAATGCTTCCACAGTCCACTTCACATCCAGCCATAACCCTGCCTTTTCCGGCAAATCTGTTATTATGGTTATCTGTTTCCATTCTGCGGCAATTTCCAGTTTTTGAACTGTTTCTTCAACAATGGCTTCCATTCTGCAATATTCAGGCTGAAGCGCTACCACCCCTGCCTCTAATCGAGACAGTTTCAGCATTGTTGTAATTAACCAGGACATATCATTGAGCTGGTATGTAATCTCAGAAAGAAATCGCTGCCTGGTCAATACATCCATCTCCGGATTATCTGCTAAGTTATTGGCAAGTATGGTAATTGACGTAAGAGGTGTTTTCAATTGATGAGAAATATTCTCCATGGATTTGGACAACACACATCTCTGTTCTGTGGCTCTTTTAGCCTGTTCCTTTAACAATACAGTCAATTTATATATTTCATTGCGCAAACCTGTCAATTCATCATCCGAATTGTCTTCAAGATCCAATCTATAATCATCCTGGTTTAAAATATTCATATAGGCTTCCAACTCCCTGATCCTTCCTTGCCGTTTTCTTAGATAAAGAATAAACACAACTGAAGTGACCAACCCCCAAGCTGCAATGAACAGATATATACCAATATAAAGAAAGTGAATCCCCTTTTGCTGCATCGCAAAGGATTCACTTCCATATTCCTGAAATACCCCGTAACGTGCCAAGACCATTTCTCCTCTGGCAATATTCTCTTCAGATTGAAGATTCAATACCTGTATCAGCTCTTCTTCTGATACCTCCGGATAATATGCCGCAGTAGCGCCAAAAAATGCCGCCAGCACTCTATGATTCTGTTTTCTAATGTATTCACTATAACTCCCCAAAATCATTTGAAGCACAAAAAGACCACATAAAAAAATCATCCCCATTATCAATATCAGTTTCTTTATCTCCCAATTCCATACAAACTCCATACTTTTTTTATGCATCTTCCAGACACCTCCAGACTTTCTGTTTCATAAAAACACAACGAGCACTTATACATTAAGACGATAGCCCATTCCCCGAACTGTCTTGATTAATTCTCCCTCCGTATCCCCCAGCTTCTCACGAAGACGTTTCATCGTAACCGACAAAGTGTTATCATTTACAAAATTTCCAGAAATATCCCATATGTCAGCCAATATTTCATTTCTTGTAAATAATTTTCCGGGATGAGACATCATGGAAGATAAAATTTTATATTCCAGTTTTGTCAACATTACGGTCATATCACCTCTTCTGACCTTACATGTATCCAAGTCTAAAATAATATCTTTACAATGAAGTTCTTTGTTCTCTTTTCCATTACGACACAATATCCTTTTAATTCGGGAAACAAGTTCTCTGTTTCTGAAAGGTTTGATTACATAATCATCCGCTCCCAAATCCAAGCCTCTTACCACATCTTCCTCTTCTTCCTTCGCTGTCAGAAAAATCACCGGGACATTTTTTATCAGCTTTGCTTTCCTACAAAATGCAAAACCATCTCCGTCGGGAAGCGCCACATCAAGCAGTATAAGATCACATTCTTCTTTATTCAAAAAAGTCTCAGCACGCATAATGGTATTGGCAGAATACACTTGATACCCTTCCTGTGACAGCAAATATTCTAGCCCCATTACAATTGATTCATTATCTTCAACCAATAAAATATTCATAATTACCTCCGCACGAACCTATGCATAAAAAAAAGAGTAGAATTTCTACTCTTTATCACACACTTGTACCCTCAAAACCGAACACTGAATATCCTCTCACTACTCTCAAGCTTCTCAC
>CAJUGT010000064.1 GCA_910586435.1 uncultured Acetatifactor sp.
CAGCGGCTTTTTGCTGATATACCTGCTGTCAATCACGTTGTATACCTGTTCCAGCCCATATTCCGGCCCCTGCTTCCAGAGACCGGTTTATGTTCCATGATACAGGACATTTTTACATAGCACTTCCTTTGGTCAGCCTTCCCAAATCCACATCCAGAGATTTACTCTCATGATAAGGTCTCACCAAAAGAAAGCACAGCCCCAAAATCAGGCAGATTGCGGCAATGGCGCCTGGAACACTTCCATATCCGCCGGCCAGACTTCCCAGCTGATAGATAATGAAAGAAATGATATAGGCAAAACCACATTGATACCCAATGGCAAACCATGTCCATTTGGCACTGTTCATTTCCCGCTTAATTGCGCCGATTGCCGCAAAACAAGGTGCGCACAGCAGATTGAAGGCAAGGAACGCATATGCCGCCGCCCTGGACATGTTCACAAAATCCAGCACGCCAAACACCCCTACGACTTCCTCCTTCGCAACCAACCCCATTATGGTGGCAATAGCAGCGGCGGCATTGCCAAATCCCAATGGCTTAAAGATCCATTGAATGCCCTTTCCCGCCACCCCCAACACACTTTCAGACAGTTCCAGTTCCGTACTGAACCCAAACACGCCGTCCATCATGCCAAAGCAGGAACCTGCCCAGATGACAATGGAGGAAAGCAGAATGATGGTGCCTGCCTTCCTGATAAAAGACTGTCCCCTTTCCCACACACTCCTAAGCACATTTCCCATAGTGGGCCAATGATACGCAGGCAATTCCATGACAAAAGGGGCCGGTTCTCCTGCAAATATCCTTGTTTTCTTCAGTATAATGCCGGAGATTACAATTGCCGCCACGCCCAGAAAATACGCGCTTACAGCCACCAGCCCCGAACCTCCGAACAATGCCGTGGAAATCAGCGCAATAATAGGCAGCTTAGCGCCACAGGGAATAAATGTAGTGGTCATAATTGTCATTTTGCGATCCCTGTCATTCTCTATGGTACGGGATGCCATGATTCCCGGGACGCCGCATCCGCTGCCGATTAACATTGGAATAAAGGATTTGCCCGAAAGTCCAAATTTGCGGAATATTCTGTCCATGATAAACGCAACCCTGGCCATATAGCCACACGCTTCCAGAAACGCCAAAAATGCGAATAATACCAGCATCTGAGGCACAAAACCCAGTACCGCTCCAACACCTCCTATAATACCATCCAGAATCAGGCTTTGAACCCAGGAGGAACAACCGATTGTTTCCAATCCCCTTTGCGCCAGGGCCGGAATGCCAGGTATCCATATGCCATATGCCGCTGAATCGGGTACTTTCTCCAAAAGAGGGTCCACCATTTCCGAAATGCCATACCCTGCTTCCTCAAGAACTGCTCCATAAAGACCATACGCCTCCTCAAAACCGCCAAAATCGCCGGTTTCCACAGCCTCCCAAATCACATCGGCACCGATTATCCCTGCTGCCCGTGCCCCGAATACGTTTGTTTTCAGCTCCTCCGTAAAAAGACTGTCCCTGGCAAATTCCTCGCAAGCTCCATCATATTCAGCGGCGCCGATACCGAATAAATGCCATCCTTCCCCAAAAACTCCGTCATTGGCCCAATCCGTAGCAAAAGTTCCCACCGTTGTGACAGAAATATAATACACAAGAAACATTACCGCCGCAAATATAGGCAAAGCTGCCCATCTGTTGGTAACAATTCTGTCAATTCTGTCGGATATGGTAAGTCTTTCCTCCGGTTTTTTCTTCTGATTGGATAAATAACATTCCCCAATAATGGAAGCAATATATTCATACCGTTCATTGGTAATGATACTTTCCACATCATCCTCGAACTCTTCTTCCAGTCTCTTGATTTCCGCGGATACATCCGGCACCTTGTCTAACAGCCCTTCAATTTTGCTGTCCTTTTCCAACAGCTTTACCGCAATAAATCTCTTCTGTCCTTCAGGCACATTTCCGCCCAGCTTAGCTTCCACTGCTCTGATTACCGTCTCCACAGTTTCTGAAAATTCATGCGCTCTGACCACTGCCCTTGTCTTTTCCGCCAATGCGATTGCCTTTCCTGCCGCTTTTTCAATCCCTGTTCCCTTGAGAGCTGAAATCTCCACCACTTCACAACCCAGCCTTTCAGACAGTATATCCGCAGAAATCCGTGCGCCCGATTTCTCCACAATATCCATCATGTTCACTGCCATAACCACTGGAATTCCAAGCTCCATAATCTGAGTTGTCAGATACAGATTCCTCTCCATATTAGTCCCGTCCACAATGTTAATAATGGCATCGGGCCTCTCATAAAGCAGATAATTTCTTGCAACCACCTCTTCCAGAGAATATGGGGAAAGGGAATAAATCCCCGGCAAATCTATGATAGTAATATCCTGAGATGCTCCTTCCTGAAATGCTTTCTTCAGCCTGCCCTCCTTTTTCTCCACCGTTACTCCCGGCCAGTTTCCCACGAATTGGTTGGAACCGGTCAAGACATTGAATAAGGTAGTCTTCCCACAATTGGGATTCCCTGCTAACGCAATCTTAATTGACATTTTACCGCCCATCCTTCTTTTATGCTATTTTTTTATCCTTTTTTCTTTTATTTCTTTTATCCTATTTTCTTTTATTTCTTTTATTTCTTTTTTTCTCTTTATCTCTTTTTTCTCTTTATCCTACTTAAAGTTCCCGCTTAGCGGGAACCTGTTCCGGTCTCTGCATTTCAGCCTTACTAGAGAAGAAAATTACATCCGCAAAGCGCACAGCTGAAATTTCCTTCCATGTGTCTGAAAGACACATTGCGCCCCCATTCCGGGACTGTTTTAAATGTCCTCTTGACATTTTTTAGCTGGACCATTTTAGCTTTCTTTATTTTTTCATTTCCCTTTGAACATCTTGAAATTTTCTTCGCATGACACCTTTGACAAATCATAAGCAAAACTCTCTTTAATTTGTCATGTCTATCATTCATTAGTTTAGACTAACCTATGTTTAAAAAAATTTGATTATATCCGTTTATAACAGTTAAAATCAGCTTATATTACTTCAATCATTTCCGCATCCGTTTTACGCAGCGTCAGTTCATATCCCCTCACCGTCACTTCCAGCGGATCTCCCAGAGGAGCGACTTTTCTCACAAATATTTCCACTCCTTTTGTAATCCCCATGTCCATAATACGCCTTCTTACCGGTCCTTCCCCCGATATTTTTTTCACTTTGACAGTCTGCCCGCAGGCAGTATTTTTTAATGTAGTCATGTTACGCTCCTTTGCTCTTGCCCTTTTTTAGCTCATACACCATGTTCCACTTCCACTTCCACTTCCTGTCCCTGTCCCTGTCCCTGTCCCTGTCCCTGTCCCTGTCTCTGTCCCCATACCTGTGTCCATGTCTCTATCCCCATCGAAATCTACGTCTATACCATAATTTTGTTTGCCATATCCTTGCCAATGGCAATCCTTGATTCTTTGATATTGACGATAATATTTCCCCTGGCTTTTGATATGATGGTAACAGCACTTCCTGCTACAAATCCAAGGTTTTCCAAAAATTTTCTTGTTTCTTCCCTGCCCCCCACTTTCTTAATAATATTGCTCTCACCTGCTTGCGCCATTGACAGCGGCATATTTTTTTCTCCTTTCCTCTTTCTCTTAATTGAGAATGACTTTCATTTATATAAATTAGCATAAACTAACTTTAGTTTTTTGTCAATAACCAAAACGCATTTTTTCCAACAAAAACGTAAAAAATAATAACAGTTCAGACATTGCGAAACTGTTACCATTGCTTTGGACAAAGAAAAATGACACAAGAAAAACCTTGCAATCCTCTGTAAAAAGGGGTAGTATACTTTGAAAAGAGATGACATTGGAGTATCAATATGATTATAGATTTTCACACACACACATTTCCCGAAGCCCTTGCCGAACGGGCTGTCAGCAGCCTGGCCAAAAGCGCAAGAGCCAAAAACTACTTAAACGGCACCATGGACTCCCTGCGCAATTCCATGAAAGATGCCGGTGTGGATTATTCCATCCTGCTTCCTGTGGTGACAAAACCCACGCAACAGCGGGAAATCAACAGGCTGGCCATGGAAATTAATACCCATTCCCAGGAAACGGGCCTCATATCTTTTGGCGGCATTCATCCCGACAATGAAGATTACCGTCAAATCCTCCGCCATTGTGCCGGAAATGGAATGAAAGGAATTAAGCTCCATCCAATTTTTCAAAAGACTTATCTGGATGATATACGGTATCTGCGAATCATTGACTGCGCCTGTGAAAATGACCTCATCGTTCTGGTTCATGCCGGCTATGACATAAGCTATCCCCAACGGGCTTATGCTTCCGCGCCGCATATTATCTCTGTTCTTGACCAGTTAAAACCCAGGAAACTGGTTCTGGCACACATGGGAGGCTGGCTTTGCTGGAGAGAATCGGAAGAAAACATCATAGGAAGGGACGTATGGCTGGACACTTCCTTTTCTCTTCTTCCCATCCGCCCTGCCCCCGGCACCAGCCGGAATCCGGAGGAAAATCCACCTCTGAAAACAGGGCAGTTTCTGCGCATGGTACGCAAACATGGGGCTGACCGTATCCTTTTCGGAACGGACAGCCCCTGGAGTTCCCAGAAAGCATCTATTGATGTATTGAAAAATTCCGGCCTCACCACAGAGGAACTTGACGCCATTCTTGGTGGCAACGGAGCAAGATTGCTGGGATACTAACCCCTGTTTTCCTTTTCCACCAAGCGGTCTGCCCCATACATTTTGCGAAGCCTGGGCTTCTCAATCTTGCCCGTGGCGTTCCTTGGAATATCACTGAATATAATTTCCTTGGGACGTTTGTACCTGGGCAGTCCCTTGCAGAACTCCTCTATCTCTTCCCTGCCGCAGTCCATGCCTTCCTTAATCTCGATAATGGCCGCCGTTTTCTCGCCAAGCCGCCTGTCCGGCAGACCAATTACCGCCGCATCCTTTACTTTGTCATGTCTGCGCAGGAAATCCTCAATCTGTACCGGATAAATATTCTCGCCCCCGCTGACAATCACATCCTTCTTGCGGTCCACCAGGAAGTAAAATCCGTCCTCATCCTGCCTTGCCATATCGCCCGTGTACAGCCAGCCATCTTTTATGGTTTCTGCCGTGGCCTCCTCATTGTGGTAGTAACAGGTCATGACACCTGGACCTTTCACACAGAGTTCGCCCACTTCCCCCTGAGATACTTCCCTTCCCTCCTCATCCACAATCTTACATTCCCAGCCATATCCCGGAATACCAATGGCCCCCACTTTGTGGATGTTTTCCAGTCCCAAATGCACACATCCGGGGCCTGTGGACTCGGAAAGTCCATAATTTGTATCGTACTCATGCCTGGGAAAATACTCCTTCCATCTCTTAATCAGAGACGGCGGCACCGGCTGGGCGCCAATATGCATCAGCCGCCACCCCTCCAGAGCGTAATCTCCCATCTTTAATTCTCCCCGATCCAGTGCGTCCAATATATCCTGTGCCCAGGGCACCAACAGCCATACAATAGTGCAGTGTTCCCTGGAAACTGTGGAAAGAATTGTCTCCGGTTTGGTTCCTTTCAGAAGCACCGCCCTGCTTCCTGCCACCAGACTGCCCATCCAGTGGAATTTCGCTCCTGTGTGATACAGGGGCGGAATACAAAGAAAAGTATCCTCACGGCTTGTTCTGTGATGCTTCTGCTCCATCACAGCCGCCTGTGTCAGGCTTTGATGTTTATGTAAAATGGCCTTGGGAAAACCGGTGGTTCCCGATGAGAAATAGATTGCGCCGAAATCTTCTTCCGTAATCTCCACTCCCGGAGCCTGGCTGGAACAGTCCGCCACCAATTCATGATAGCTCTCTGCGAAGCTGGGACAGTTATCCCCCACATAAATGAGCAGACGCCCCTTGGACAGCCGCTCACAGATTGCCTCAATACGTCCGATAAACGCCGGGCCAAAGACCACCATGTCCACCTCCGCAAGCTCGGCACAATACAATATTTCGTCAGCATCATATCGGAAATTAAAAGGCACCGCAATTGCCCCGCTTTTTAATACTCCAAAATATATGGGCAGCCATTCCAGGCAATTATACATCAATATGGCTACTTTGTCCCCTTTCTTGATGCCTCTTCCGAGAAGCATGTTGGCGAAGCGATTGGCTTTCTCGTCAAATACCCCCCATGTAATTTCTCTGCGGTAGGGCTGAAAGCTGTCTGACTGAATCAACTCATACTCTTTCCAGGTGGTTCTTCTGGTATCCTTTTCCTCCGGATTAAGCTCCACCAAAGCAATATCCTCCGGGTACATTTTCGCGTTCCTGTCCAAAAAATCTGTAACTGGCATTTTTCTCCATTTCCTTTCCTGCCAACTTGACATTTTTTTACACTGCCCCCATGAATTAAGATACCACATATATGGGAAAAAGTCATCTGTTTTATGAAAAACCCATACCGCCCAATTTTCTATCCCACCATACCGCTCCAAAGAGGCAGCGCCAGGGCAAGTAATTCCTCCTCAGTCCTGCATTATGGCAAAATACAATTGCAATTCCCATGAAAACATGATATGCTTTCCATAAAACCTTTAAAAAACTTTCACCTGTGCAGCTGCAATCCAATGGCCTGTCCGCATGCCATTTATGGCAATGCGGACGGGGCGTTGGATTAGCCCCCCACTCCCACGAGGGTGTTTCAACACCCCTCTTTATGAGCAAAACGCAGATGCGCAAGCAGACGCAGAAGCGCGCAAGCGCAGGTTTTACGAATGTGGGAGTCAGGTTGGATGCTCCTTGGAGCGTCCAACTGCACAGGTGGAAACACTTTCAGGAACATTGCCTTCTTTTTTATCTACATTGATGGCTGATGGGATGACAGACACTTTTTTGAAAAAATGCTTGTGATACAGAACTCTGATTTAGAAAGGAAGAAATTAGAAAGTGCATGTAAATGAATCTGCTGAAGATTATCTGGAAACCATTTTAATACTCAGCAAACGGCTTCCCGTAGTGCGTTCCGTGGATATTGCCAACGAAATGGGCTTTAAAAAGCCCAGTGTCAGCATTGCCATGAAAAACCTGCGGCAAAAAGAACATATTACAGTGGACAAGTCCGGTTTTATCACCTTAACCGCTTCCGGAAGAGAGATTGCCGAAATGATTTACGAACGACACAGAATGATTTCTTCCTGGCTGATTCGCCTGGGGGTTCCGGAACAGATTGCCCTGGCGGATGCCTGCAAAATAGAGCATGTCATCAGCAGAGAAAGTTTTGAGGCACTCAAAGAACATATAAAATAATCACTCCGTCAGACATACCACTCTGCCTTGCCGAAGGGATTCTTTCACATGAATCAATCTCTGGTTTTCTGAGCCCCGAAAGGCAAGACGGAGGTTCTTTTTTTCCTCCACAAACTCTCCGTCCACCAGTACGTCAATGAGGGCCAAAAGCTCCTCTGTTTCTCCCACGGCATTTTCCTCAGCCTCCTCCCTCATCCAGCGCAGAATATCTTTTTCATACTCATACCCCGTATAGCACCATATATCCTTTTGAGGAAAGCGCTCCCGCACCTTCCTCAAAAGTCCCAGGACCGTTCCCCTGTTTTGCGGCTCCATAGGTTCTCCCCCAAGCACACTCAACCCTCGGATATAATCCGGCGCAAGGGCTTCCAGAATCTCGGCCTCCGCTTCTTCCGTATATTCAGTTCCATAGGAAAAATCCCACGCCTCACTGTTAAAACATCCCTTACATCCATGGGTGCAGCCGCTTACAAACACAGACACCCTGACACCCGGCCCGTTGGCGACATCCCTTTTCTTAATGGCAGCATAATTCATAAATGCAGTACCCTCGCTTTAATTTCCTTTGTCTTGCCCATATTCCAGAAGTTTTCTCCCAGATAACCGCAAGTACGCCTGGTCACATTCATTTTCGCGCGATCTTTGTTATGACATTGGGGGCATTCCCATTCATTGTCCTCATTGATGATTATCTCTCCGTCATAACCGCACTCATGACAATAATCAGATTTGGTATTGAACTCGCCATACTGGATATTGTCATAGATAAAACGAATCAATTCCTCCACGGCTTCCACATTATGAAGAAGGTTCGGAACCTCCACATAGGAAATGGCTCCCCCCAGGGACATATTCTGAAACTCGCTCTCAAAGGTAAATTTTGTAAATGCGTCTATGGGTTCCCTCACATCCACATGATAGGAATTGGTATAATATCCCTTGTCCGTCACATTGGGAATCTCTCCGTATTTTTCCCTGTCAATCCTGGCAAAACGATAGCACAGTGTCTCAGCCGGCGTTCCGTACAGACTGAATCCAATTCCCGTCTCTTCCTTCCACCTGGCTGCGGCATCCCTCAAACGCTCCATAACACGCAGGGCAAACTCTTTTCCCTGTTCCTCTGTATGACTGCACCCCTTCATAAGCCAGGTCAATTCATACAGTCCGATATATCCCAGAGACATGGTGGAATATCCGCCCAAAAGCAGCTTGTCTATTTTCTCCCCCTTTTTCAACCGGGCAATGGCGCCGTACTGCCAGTGAATGGGACTCACATCGGAAACCGTGCCCAACAGCGCCTTATGCCTGCACATTAACGCCTCATAACACAGCCCAAGCCGTTCTTCCAGCAGCTGCCAGAAAACCTCTTCATCCCCTTTGGCAAGGATACCAATCTGAGGAAGATTCAGGCTCACAACCCCCTGGTTAAAACGCCCTTCCCATTTATACTCTCCATTTTCGTCCTTCCATGGGGACAAAAACGAACGGCACCCCATGCAGGAGAATACATTGCCTTCATAATTTTCCCGCATCTTTTTGGCGGAAATGTAATCGGGGTACATCCTTTTGGCCGAACATTTTGCGGCCAGACGGGTCACATCATCATATTTTCCCCCTTTCAGGCAATTGTTTTCATCCAAAACATAGACCAGCTTTGGAAACGCAGGTGTCACATAGACTCCTTTCTCATTTTTGGTCCCCTGAATGCGCTGCTCCAGAATTTCCACAATGATTTTAACAGTCTCCTCCACATATTCATCTTCTTCGTCGATATGCAGGAACAATGTCACAAAAGGGGACTGCCCGTTGGTGGTCATAAGCGTATTAATCTGATATTGAATGGTCTGGACTCCTGATCTGAGTTCATCCTTCACCCGCATCTCCACAATCTCATTCTTTGTGGCCCCATCCAGACTATCCCCAAACTCTTCTTCCAACTGCGCCGTAAATTTCTCCCTGCTCTTGCGCAGATATTTTCCGAGATGTTTGATATTTACAGACTGCCCCCCATATTGGTTGCTTGCCACAGCGGCAATAATCTGGGTGGTGACAGTGCAGGCCACCTGAAAACTCTTGGGCGATTCTATCATTTTTCCGTTGATGGATGTACCATTGTCCAGCATGTCCTGAATATGAATCAGGCAGCAGTTGAAGATGGGCTGAATAAAATAATCCGCATCGTGAAAGTGAAGCACTCCATTGTCATGGGCCATGGAAAGATGTTCCGGCAGCAGCAGACGTCTGGTTACATCTCTGGAAACCTCCCCCGCAATATAATCCCGCTGGGTAGACGCAAGCCTGGTATTTTTATTGGAATTTTCTTCCGCAAGTTCTTTATTTTCATTGCGAATTAACTTCAAGATAGATTCGTCCGTTGTGTTAGACTTGCGCAAAAGGCTTCTCTGATAGCGATACACCATATATTTTTTGGACAGAATATACTTATTATGCCTTACCAAGTGCTGCTCAATCATGTCCTGTACATGTTCCACGGATTGCAGCTCCCTGCCTTCCGCCTCTACCGCAGCCAATATTTCCCCTATCAGGGCTTCGTCGGCCCTGTCCTTCTCTTCCACTTCATTGTTCGCCTTGTGGATTGCTCCAATGATTTTGTCCTCTTCATAGGGCACCACACGCCCATCCCTTTTCTGAATCTTCTTGACCATAACCCGCTCCTCATCCACACTCTGATAATATCAATAACGGTTCTCTCTATCATAAATGACCGCTATATCCCATATCTTGTGTCTTGAATCTATATTGCTTTCTATATCTTGTATGTTTATTATAATAGAGAGAGGGACAAATTGCAAGAGAAAGGTATGAAATCAAAAAGGGACGCACTCTTAACAGTAGTACATCCCATGTCCGCCACAGCACCCGCCACCCAGACAGCACATATTACATATCATATTGGCTATCCACACCTTAAGACAGAAATTTCCTCCTCCGAAAACCGGATACCCATATGCGGCCTGGCGCTGCTCATACCAGCTTCCCCCGATTTCAAACTGCTGTACCAGCCTTCGATAAGTCATATTGTCCGGTTCCATGGCGGCTGCGCGCCTGGCGTGTTCAAGCGCAGCCACATTATTGCCCAAACCGGAGTGGGCAATGGCACTGTAGTAATACCATCTGGCATCCCTGGCCTGCTCTCTTACTCCTTCCAGAGCAGTCCTGGCTTCCTTAAAATACCCGTTGCGAATATAATTTCCTGCGGCACGAAGGCAATTGTCCTCTTCATAGCCCGTATCCTGGCCAAAACCCCCAAATCCCCCAAAGGCTCCATAACCAAAACCTCCGCCCGACCCGTATCCTCCGTAGGTTCCCCGATGATAACCGGAACTTCCGCTGCCATACCCGCTTCTTTCATATCCCCCGCCGCCGTATCCGCTCCCATACCCGGATGTTCTCTCTTTCATAATCTGTTGGTAGGCAGCCTGTATTTCCTTAAACTTCTCTTCCAACTGGGCCTTATTGGGGTTATTGATATTGGCATCCGGATGGTACTTTCGGCTCAATGTCTTATACGCTTTCTTAATTTCTTCTTCGGAAGCATTCCTGCTTACCCCCAGCACACCATATGGGTCATACATTTCCTTCGCCTCCGTTCTCCTTCATCCTATCCTGACGAATCCGTCCCCTCTTTTCCCGAACGGCCTCATATCTGCACCACACCCCGGAATACAGGATGTTTCGCAATATTTCCACATTCTCCAAAATAGGAAGTCTCTCAAATTCTTTACAGCATTCGGACATCATCATCATTAATATGGTCCGGCACTCATCTTCAAAGTCAGGATTCGCGAACTTCCTTTTCAAAGGATTTACTGTCCCCTTCTTTAAATCCGTCTCCACATCTTCATATGCGTCACAGAGATAGATAAATTTTCCAAGAAAAAAACCGAGCCTTCTCAGATTTTCCGCCCATTCATCCTCTCTGACAGCCATCACTTCCGCCATGACTCTGCCGAACAGACCTCCCAAAGTATCTATATCCGCACAGTCCGATTGTTCCGCCTCTGAAAAGTTCTGCATCAGTAATTGAATGGCTCTGACTTTTTCCCTATAAAGCTCTTTGAGTCTTCCCGTCTTCTTTTCCAGCAGCCTGCCATAGAGCAGTTTCCAGAACTTCTTCTCATCCTCCCAATCGTCCTGACATTTATATTGCGCAAAAAGCATATTCATATCCGCCGCATATTCCGTAAATTTATTATTTCTGGCCTCATGACTCTCAAAAGGATGGAGCGCGCATTTACAGTTTCTCCTCACTGTCTCCGGTTCGTAGAGACCTGTGAGCAGGATTGCCAAAAATGTCATGTCATAGCTGAGGGAAATCTGCCCCCTCATCCCGTACTTTCTTCTCAAATCCTGACAAATACCGCAATAAAAAGAATGGTAAATATCAAATTCCTTGAATTTCATTTCGGCTTTATTGATGATAATGTATCCGAACATGGATTCGTCCTCAACTCCTTCTGATAAACTCATTCCCACACTTTTTGCAGCTGATGGCAATCTTTCCTTTGCCCCGGGGTACACGAAGCTTTTGTCCGCATTGAGGACATTTATATATGTGATAGGCCTTATTCCGCCGAAATGTATCCGTACCCCTTTTCAAAAATCCCTTTACTTTCATTTCCTGCCGCAAATACCATTGGTTTTCCTGAGTACGTTGCCTGACATTTCTGGAAAACATTCTAAAATAAGCGCAGAACAATGCCACGGTGGCTAATAAGTAACATGTTCCAATGCCGAAAAGAGAAAAAATCAGACAGCCAAAGGCTCCATACATCAGTACCTGATTCAACCGATCCATTCCATAACGGCCATACATAAAACGTTGTATCTTTTCCCGCATAATCATCGCCTCCTGATGAATCAAAGCTTTCACTATAGATGCTATGTTAAATTTTAAACTAATTATACAGAAATGCAATTAAATAAATATAAATTAATGTAAAAAAATATAGGATTCCCCCAGACCTGACTCCGAAATCTCCATGCCAAATGCAACACCGATTCTATTTAAGCCGGCAAGCCTTCCTGACATATAAAAAAGACCCCATGACAACCTGCCCCCAGGCCATCATGTAGGTCTTATTCATGTAGGTCTTATATTACATCCCAAAACTACCGGAAACTTACCTTGGCCCCACGGCACAATGCATGGGGATTATTGCGGAAAGTATGTTACCACATCCTCCAACTTCCTTTTGGGCACCACATAGTCTTTTTTCTCATCCAGATAATACTTAAACTGTTCCGGCGATTCCATGTCAACAATATGGCTCTCATGGGAAGGATAGCCAAACGCAACCACCGTATGGAGTTTTTGATTCTCCCCCAGACCAAACATCTGAGAAAGAGCCTCTTTATTGCAGGCGCCTATCATGCAGCTCCCCACTCCCCGGTTCCATGCGGCAAGGGTCATATTGCTGATGGCAAGGCCTGCGTCCGTATCACAGTCCTTATTGATGTCCAGATTCTCCACCACCGCAATAAAAAGCGTCGGACGTTCCTTTTCTTTCGGCTGTCCCAATTCAGGCGGCAGCGCTCCAGCCCATCTGGTATGGGCAAAAACATCGGCCACTGCCCCGGGTTCCCTGACCACAATATAGCTTAAAGGCTGTCTATTGGCCGCACTGGAAGCAAGCCTTGCAGCCATAAGTATTTCGTCCAGTACATCCCTGGATATTTCTTTCTGTTCAAACCTGCGGTAAGTTCTGCGGGTTTTCAGCAATTCCATCAAATGATCCATTTTCTGGGTTCCTTTCTAATTTAAGTTCCGCCCCTTCGTTTCAACGCCCCTTTCCATGGAAGGGATTTCATCAGCAAATTCTCCTGATGAAAATTCCTTCCGGGCGTTTTCTCTCCGGGGCTGATTTTTTTAGTTCCGCCCCTTCGTTTCAACGCCCCTTTCCATGGAAGCAATTTTCATCAGCAAATTCCCCTGATGAAAATACCTTCCGGGCGTTTTCTCTTCGGGGCTGGTTGGGGGTTTTTTATCTCCCGGCAACGGCAATGTTTCTTATCAGAACTGAGGGGGAGCCGTATCTTCCCTGCAAAAATTCCAGGTCTTCGCCCACTTTTTCAATTTCTTTCAGCAATGTGAAGAAATTGCCGGATATGGTAAAGTTCTTGACAGGAGCTGTCTTTTTGCCCCCTTGAATCAAGAATCCCTTTGACAAGAGAGAGAAATCACCCGTAATGGGATTTGCGCCTGCATGAAGGCCGGAAATATCTGTCACAAATATACCATCGCCTGCCGCCTCAAACAATTCCTCCTTTGTCCCTCCAACAGGACGAAGGTAGAAGATAAAAGGACTTACATCCACTACGGACGCATAGGACGCCTTGCTTGCGTTTCCCGTAGATGTAACGCCCGCTATTGCCGCAGTCTTCAGATTATGCAGCAATGTCACCAACTTTCCGTTTTCCACCACGTTTTTGGCATAGGTTGCTACCCCTTCCCCATCGAAGGTTCTCTTTAATACACTGTCCTTGTACAAAGGGTCGTCGGTAATGGTGATAATATCCGCCGCTATCTTCTCCCCCTCTTTTCCCTTCAGCAGAGAAAGTCCCTTCTGGGCTTCTTCCGCGGAAAAAACCGAAGAATATGTATTCAGAAGCATGGACATGACTTCGTTTGAGAGCACTAAGGTATATTTGCCACTGTCAACACCTTCGGCGCCAATGGTTGACACGGCATCTTCAACTGCGTCTGAAGCAATGCTCTTTAAATCAAAGTCACGCAGGTTTCCAATCTTGCTTTTTCCCCCATTGTACATCTCCTCCCCATCCGAGGCCAACGCAGAAGCATAACAAAGCGTGGCGCAGACTTTATCCTCCAAATCAAGGCCATTGGAATTGCAAAGAGCATACCTTTCCTCCTGACAGACCAGATTGGTCTGGGAACCGTCTTTTACACGGGAATCCCTGGCATACATAGCCTTTTGAATCTCCATTGCCGCATCCACAAGTTCTGTCCCCACAGATTTCGACACGGCACTTTCGTCGTTCACAATGGCGTAGGTGTCTCCTTTGTGATGAAGAAAGCAGGGATCTGCGCTCTCAATTGATTTTGCGTTTTCCAAAGCACGTTCCACCAAAAACCTTGCTTCCTCCCCTGTGAGATTTTCCGTAGAAGCATATCCCGCTTTTCCATTTACAACACAGCGAAAACAGATTCCCATGCTGTTTTCAATCTTGTAATTCTTTATTTCCTCCTTAAAAATCTCAACTATGGTTGCGTCGCTTTCGGTATAATAAAGCTCGTAATCGTCAATTTGCATCTCTGCGGCAATTTCGATTACAGCCTCTTTGAATTCCTGATATGTCATAGTATCATCTCCTTATTATGCGCACATTCTGTTCCTGACAACATATTTTCTAATAGAAGCTCCTGGCAAAACAGCCCCTGCTGTGAGCAAAAATTTCCAAAGGCAATTGGAAATCTTCCCCACACTATCTGCCTCCCACCGTAATGGACGCCACTCTTACAAGAGGCTGTCCTACATCCGTAGGGATGCTTCCCGAATAGGAACCACACATACCCTGTCCTCTGGCTACATTCTGCCCCACCATATCAATATTCATGATAACTTCAGAGCCCTTCCCGATAAGGCTTGCCCCCCGTACTGGTTCGCATATCTTACCGTTTCTAATCACATATCCTTCGTTGACCGCAAAGTTAAATTGACCTGTGGCGGGATTCACGGAGCCACCGCCCATTTCTTTGGCGTACAGACCATACTCTATGGAGGCAATAATATCTTCATTTTTATCTTCCCCTGCCGCTATGTAAGTATTGGTCATTCTGGATGTGGGATTATATTCATAACTCTGTCTTCTTGCGCTGCCTGTGGATTCCATCCCCATTCTGCGCCCATTGAGCTTGTCAATCATATAGGTCTTCAAGATACCATTTTCAATCAATACATTCTTCTGCGCAGGTGTACCCTCATCATCAATATTGATGGACCCCCATGCGTTTGGTATGGTGCCGTCATCTATGGCCGTCACCTTGGGATTCGCAATCCTGGTGCCCAGTTTCCCCACAAATTGAGAACGTCCCAAAGCCACGCTGGAAGCTTCCAGAGAATGCCCGCATGCCTCATGGAAGATAACACCTCCAAATCCGTTTTCAATTGCCACAGGCATTGTTCCCGCCTCAATATATCCCGCATGAAGCATTGTCACAGCCTGTCTGGAGGCTTCTCTGCCAAGTTCTTTCGCTGCGTATTCCTCCAGCAATTCCATGCCTTTCCTTGCCCCCGGCCGCACGGCGCCTGTCTGATTTTCTCCGTTCCTGCTGGCAACGGATGAAATCATTATCCTGCTCCGAATCTGTCTGTCCTGAGCAAACAATCCCTCACTGGTGGCAATCAAAATATTGTGATCCACTTCCAGAAAGCTGCCTGTCACCTGACTGATTTCCTCACTGTAGTTTTTTGCCGCCAAGCACACCTCACGCATATAATCCACCTTTTCGGAGTTAGGTACGCTGGACGGAACTACTTTAATCGGATGCCTGTCTCCAAACAGGCGTTCCCTCAGCACAATATCCGAAAGAACCGCAGACTCCGCAAGCGCTTCCGCTACCTTGGACGCACAGCTCAACACTGCCTCCGGCGCAAGGGAAGAGGCCGAACCTGACACACACCTTGTTCCCTTGAAAATACGGATTCCCACACCGGATATTACTGCGTCTCTGATGGTATCCGTCTGTGTGGATACCAGATTAATGGTTTTGCTGAGGGTATGTTCAGCAAATACTTCCGCATAATCCGCCCCTGTAGCCAAAGCACGTCTCAATGCCTCTTTGACCAATTCCTTTGATAACATATTTTGTCCTCCATTCCCATTTTGCACCCTTCTCAAATATTTGGATGCTGTTTTTTGTTTCTTACATAACACAAAGGAGACCGCAGAGCAGTCCCCAATGCCTGTTTAAAGCATCAACGCTTTCTGAAATCCTGTGCCACATCTTTCATGGAAAAGCTGATTCTGCCCATCTTGTCCTTTCCAAGGCAGACAACTGTAACCACATCACCCAATGTGAGTACATCTTCCACACGATTGATTCTTTCCTTTGCAATCTTGGAAATGTGAACCATCCCCTCTTTACCGGGAGCAAATTCCAGAAAAGCGCCGAACTCCTTAATGCTGATTACTTTGCCTTTGAAAATCTGGCCCTCCTCAAAATCGGTCACTATCATCTTGACCATTTCCAACGCCTTGTCCATCATTGGTTTATCCGTACCGCAAATGGCCACCTTGCCGTCATCTGTAATATCTATCTTTACTCCTGTGCGGGCTATAATTTCGTTGATTGTCTTCCCTCTTTGTCCCACAACATCACCAATTCTCTCAGGGTCAATCTGAATGGAAATAATTTTGGGCGCATAAGGGCCAACCTCCGTCCTGGGAGAAGCGATGGCAGGTTTCATACAGTTCTCCATAATAAACAGTCTTGCCTCCCTGCACCGTGCAATGGCGCCTTCCACGATGGGCCTGGTAAGTCCATGAATCTTAATATCCATCTGAATGGCGGTAATTCCTTCCGTTGTACCGGTCACTTTGAAATCCATGTCCCCGAAGAAATCTTCCAGTCCCTGGATATCCGTAAGCAGCACAAAATCTTCATCCGTATCCCCTGTCACCAGACCACAGGAAATACCTGCCACCATCTTCTTAATGGGAACCCCTGCTGCCATCAGAGACATACAGGAAGCACAGGTGGATGCCATGGACGTAGAACCATTTGACTCAAAGGTTTCGGATACGGTACGGATTGTATACGGGAACTCCTCTTCACTGGGAAGCACCGGAACAAGCGCTCTCTCCGCCAATGCGCCGTGACCAATCTCACGCCGTCCCGGTCCCCTGGAGGGTTTGGTCTCTCCCACGGAATAAGAGGGGAAATTATAATGATGCATATATCTCTTGCTCACTTCATTCTCATCCAATCCGTCAATCTTCTGTTGCTCAGACAAAGGCGCCAGGGTACACACATTACAAATCTGTGTCTGCCCCCTGGTAAACATTGCGGAGCCATGCACCCGGGGAATAATGTCAATCTCCGCCGCC
This sequence comes from uncultured Acetatifactor sp., assembly GCA_910586435.1. Lineage (GTDB taxonomy): Bacteria > Bacillota > Clostridia > Lachnospirales > Lachnospiraceae > Acetatifactor. The sequence continues at coordinate 17,398 of CAJUGT010000064.1, forward strand.
AGAGGACGAATCTGCGTTACCTCCCGGCCGTCCGGCCGTTTATGATCTTTTAAAATCATCTTCCGCACTGTCTTTTTCTGATATTGATAGACAGCCTCACCAAGAATTGCCAGCCATTCTTCTTTTTCGGCAAAGGCTTCCTCCAGTCTCTCGGTGACTTTCCTGATATTTTCCTCCCGGGTCTGCTTGTCATCCGTGAATACGGCCTCTTCCATCTCTTCCGGTGTCACCAGCTTTCTCATCTCTTCAAACATCTCTTCCGGCACGGCACAGCTGGTATACTCATGCTTCTTCTTCCCCACCTCCGACACAATCCTGTCAATGAAAGCGATAATGGTCTGATTGATTTCATGAGCCTTGTAAATTGCCTCAATCATCTTCTCTTCCGGTATTTCATTGGCTCCTGCCTCGATCATGATGACTTTCTCTTTGGTGGAGGCAACAGTCAGATTAAGATCTCCGTTCTTCCACTCTTCCTGAGAAGGATTGATGATAAACTCACCATCCTTCATCCCCACCTGGGTGGTTGCGCAGGGACCATCAAAAGGAATGTCCGAAATACAGGTGGATATAGCCGCTCCCAACATGGCCACCAGTTCAGGACGGCACGCAGGGTCAACACTCATAACCATATTGTTCAATGTGACATCATTCCGATAATCCTTGGGAAACAGGGGACGCATGGGCCTGTCAATGACACGGCTGGTCAAAATGGCATTCTCACTTGCCTTTCCCTCTCTCTTGTTAAAGCCCCCGGGTATTTTACCCACAACATATAATTTTTCTTCGTATTCCACACTCAGAGGAAAGAAATCTATTCCTTCTCTGGGTTTCTCTGATGCGGTAGCGGTACTCAGTACCACCGTATCCCCATAACGCATAAAAGCGCATCCATTGGCCTGCTTCCCCACCCTGTTGACGTCAACTTTCAGCGTGCGTCCCGCCAGTTCCATCTCATATGTCTGATACATAATTTCCTCCGTTCCACCGCTTTCCACGGCTGCTTTATAATAAACTAAGCGCGCAATCGGCGCCAGGACATTTTGGGCCTTACGGCCGCTCCATGATTACATGCGCTCCGCAGGAATCACTTTCCACACATGGGAAAAACAGCCAATCCCCTGCTTCATGACAATCATGAACTTGTATAAACAGGAACAGAAGATACCGAAACTACTGAAAAAAACACGGGCATCCACATTCTTTTCAGCGGTCTCGGAACATTCTTCTGCCCCGGATTATGAAAACACAACATAAAAATCAAAGACCACGCTGCAAGCAACGGGATATCAAGCTTGCAACGCCCCAAGGGGCGGGGTATTTGACCCTCGCGGCATTCGCCAACTGTCCGTGCAAGCACGGCCGCTTGGCTCATTGCCCCCGGGAATAAATTTATAAACTGGAAAACGGAGGAACCGAATCCCTTCGGCCTGCCTCCGTTCATAATTACATTATTTCCTTAAGCCGAGCCTTTCAATCAGAGCACGATATCTTGTGATATCTTTTTTCTTCAGATAATCCAAAAGGCCACGCCTCTGTCCTACCATTTTCAACATACCACGGCGGGAATGATGATCCTTGGGATTCTCTTTCAAATGCTCTGTAAGCTCCTGAATTCTTGCGGTCAGAACCGCTACCTGCACCTCAGGCGAACCGGTATCCCCCGGTGTCCTGGCATACTCATTCATAATTGCTGTCTTCTTTTCCTTTGAAATCATTTGCTTTCCTCCTGTTTTCTTCTAATCGCCTGACACCAAGACCGGGTTGGAGCTTCCCAAACCTGAGCATCGGCTGAACTTCAATCATCATAGCACATCCGGGAGAAAAAGTAAACTCTTAATTTTATAAAACTCTCACACATTTTACCGGCGTGCGATAGTTGTACTTGCTGATTTTAATTCCTGTCTTCTCATTGCTGGCATGAATCACCTGCCCATTGCCAATATAAAGAGCCACATGGTTGACAGTACCTGTGCTGTCCGCATAGAACACAAGATCTCCCGGCTGAAGCTCACTTGCCGCAATCTTTGTTCCGCTGTTGGCCTGCGCCGCAGAGACACGGGGCAATGTCACACCGTACTTTTTAAACACACTCAGAACAAATCCGGAACAGTCCGCACCCTTTGTCAGACTCGTTCCACCCCATACATAAGGGTTGCCCAAAAATTGTTTCGCATACTCCACCAATTCCACACGGACATCTGATACGCCCACACCATACATAAGTTCCGTCATGGTAATGGCAGTGGGCAGCTTGTCCACTATGGTCACATAATCCGCGGAAACATAAGCTTCCAAATCATCAATATACACTTTAATCCAGCCATCCAGGGTCTCGATGTAATCCAGTTCTTCTCCCTTAAGCACCTTGGTCAGAATAGCGCTCTCTAAATCCGGCTGAACTCTTACATTCAGTCCTTCCGCATCCACACGCGCAATCGTGTGAACCAACTCCGCTGCCTTTAGCTTGGCATCCGGCCCTGTAAGCAGATAATCCAGACTTACATATCCCTCTACCTCACCTGATACAACGTGAGCCCATCCGTCTGCGCTTTCCAGTACTTCACATACGGAATCTTTGGGCATCTTCCCCACCAGCGTCCCATCAAGAGACGGTGTCTCCCTTACATTCAGATTCCCGTTCTCCACATTGGCAATGCCGATATTGGTATACCCCCATGCGGCACCCACCGCCTGCTGCGCAAGTTCAATATACTCCTCTGTGGACAACTTTGTCTGCAAAACCGTCGTCACTCCCGCCGCCGTGGGCAGAACCACTCCTTCTTCCGCTGCCGCCTGCACAGGAGGAAACGCCAGACACAACACCACTCCCGCAGAAACTACTATCCACTTTCTATTCTTTTGAAATTTCATTCATTCTACCCCTGTTATTCCAATCCCGCAGCGTGCCTTTACACACTTTCCCCTTCCAGCCTAACTATGGGAATATCCAGCCACATAAATGTCAGTAACCTCTCATGGACTTGTCCGGTTCGCTGCTGTTTTTGTAACACCAGGCCCCCATTGCGTCCTCCCTGGCAATCAGGACTTGCTTCTCACGTCAACGATGCCACTACGTCGCTTCCTTCGCCTTGTTCTCACAAGGCAGTCACGTACTGATTACTTCCAGAGTAATGCACTGGTGTACCAGTATTTTCATATGTATTGCAAAAGTGTTACAAATTTATTACGCTACCTTATGAATTATACAGGGCAAGACACATTCTGTCAATATCTAAGCAATAATTTGTTTCCTGTTAAATCCCCCTTTATTACTGTTCAGACTCTTTTTCCTGTTCGTTGCAAGTCCTGATTTACAATGCCTCTTCTTACAAAATCGTATCATTTTAATACGTTTCTTATTTCTCGTTTATATGGTTTCAAAGCTGGTGTACCCAAATGTACCCAAGATGAAATTTTGCCAAAAGTTGTGACACGTTGCAACTTTTAGCAAAACTACGTTACCACAATTGGTTACACACTGTGTAGCCAATTTATATTTGTCTTTGCACATATTTACCCAATACAGCACAACATTCGGCAAAGGCAAGCTGCTGATATTTGATTGAACATTTTAGCACCTCTTTCTTAACAATAAATTTCTATCTCTTTAATAGCTGCTTTCATCATAACCATTTTGGTCATGATCTCGGTTATG
>CAJUGT010000065.1 GCA_910586435.1 uncultured Acetatifactor sp.
GTTCCAGCCCTTGAAGCTCTCTATAAATCTGGCTGGTTTTCGCATCCCAGAAATAGTTTAGGGAATCTCGAAAAATTTCCATAATTTCGTACCCAGTCATTTCTTTATAATTGAGTAGCCCTAAAATCCCATGCTTTAACATACAATGTGTCCTTCCTATTTCAGTTCCCGCTTGCGGGAACTTATACCGCTTGCGGGAACTTATACCGCTTGCGGGAACTTATACCGCTTGTGGGAACTTGTTCCGGTCTCTGCGCTTCGGTGCCCCTGTGACGGAAGGGTTATTCAGCCGTTTTTGCGTCTGAAAACCCTTCTCTGTGTCTGAAAGACACATTGCACTCCCGTTCCAAGACTGTTTTTAAATATTCTCTTGACATTTCTTAGCTAAACTTCTCTGCTCTATTCTACCCGCTTATTATATTCTACAAGTGGAATATAGTCAATAGAAAAATGATGGTTGCATATGAAACGCAGGAAACGGGAAGTGGGACAAGCGAAATAACTTGAAACCATTGGCATTTCTTGCTTTTTTGTGTGTAATGTTCAAAAAAATGTGGCAATCAGAGGGAAGCAGTGGTACAATATTCACAAAGAAGGGCAATGTGTCAACTTCTGAATTCAAATGTGCTTAAGGCGCTGGAAATCTTGGAATCGTTGCCGTATCGAACAATAGAAAACAGGTAACGTGAGTGGGTCCGTGAAAGGCGGGCAGATGGGAGTCAGTATGAAATTACATCCATTGAGGCAGACAAAGGCATTAGGTTATACCACATTCGGCTGTATGTGGAAGCAGGGGGAATGCAATAGGGACACAGAGTATATATGCAGGGACAAAGAGAGCAGGGAAATTCCTCTTCAATCCCATATTACGGCATATTGGCCGGACGGCAGCGTAAAATGGACGGCGCACACGGCGGACGCCGCATTGTTGGGGGAAGAGATTGAAGTCCTGCCAGGGGAACAGGAGAAGTCCTCCAAAGAATTGGACTCGGAGCAAAAGGGAGATGGTCAGGCTTCCGGCATGTGCTGTTTGGATAAGGAGGATTGTATTGTTCTGCGGGCAGGGATGATTACCATCACCATCAAAAAAGACGGCTGCCATCTCTTTACAAAAGCGGAGCGGGAAGGAAGGCTTTATCTGTGTGACGCAGAGGCGGTGCTGATGTTGGAGGAACCAGTTCACATTCAGGGAAACAGGGCAAGGATGGATAAAAATTATACCAGCCATATTGAGAAGGTTTCCATAGAGGAGAGCGGGGCTCTAAAGACAATAATACGATATGACGGTATACATAAATCCTCTTCAGGGGAGGAAAAGCTGCCCTTTATCATCCGTATGGAGGCGGGATTCAACAACCCTCATTTGAAATTCACACATACATTTCTCTATGACGGGGATGAGGACAAAGATTTTCTGAAAGGTTTGGGCATTCGGTTCCGTTCTCCCATGGCGGGAGAACAGTATAATCGTCATGTGAAATTTATGGCGGACCATGGGGTATTCCATGAGACACTGGTTCCATTGACGGCATGGAGGCCCAGGTTGTCGAAAGAGCTGTATCAGCGTCAAATGTCAGGGGAAAAGCTATTGCTTTCTTCAGAGGAAAAGGAAGCGGTGGACATAATGCTTCAGGATGTGCCGTTTTGGAGCGAGTATGTGCTTTGCCAGGACAGTGTGAATCATTTTGGAATTCGGAAAAAGCTTAAGGGAGAAGAGCTTTGTTATATTGATTGTCTTCATGGCGGCCGTACTTTGGGAGGAGGGGCGTTCGGCTCCGAATATGGCAGCGTGACAGTGGCAATCCGGGATTTTTGGGAGAAATATCCTTCCGGGATTGAAGTTACAGGACTGGATGGGGAACTTGCGGAGTGTACGCTTTGGTTTTGGTCGCCTCAGGCTCCGGTAATGGATTTCAGGCACTATGCTACCAGAGGGTATAATCAAGTTTGCTATGAGGGATATGACTATAAGGGGGCCACGCCGGACGGAATCGCGTGTACCAATGAATGTGCCATTACTTTTTCTGATGACATGATTCCCACGGACCAGGAAGTGGAATCCTTTGCGGCCCTGGTAAATGATCCTGTGATTTATGTGGGAACGCCGGAATTTTATCATGATATGAGGGCTTTTGGTTATTGGTCTTTGAAGGCTGATCCGGAGAAAGCCTCGGAGACGGAAAATTGGCTGGAAAATCAGCTTGCGCAGGCGTTTGAGTTCTATAAGGAAGAGATTTCCCAGAGGAACTGGTACGGCATGTTTAATTATGGGGATGTGATGCATACCTATGATTCCGTGCGTCATCAGTGGAAATATGACATTGGCGGATATGCCTGGGATAATACGGAACTGGTGCCAACGCTTTGGCACTGGATGTATTTCATACGCACAGGAAGAGAAGATGTGTACCGGGTGGCGGAAAAGCTTTCCAGGCATGCTTCCGAGGTGGATGTGTATCACATGGGAAAATACAAGGGACTTGGCTCCCGACATAATGTACGGCACTGGGGATGTCCCTGTAAGGAGGCAAGAATTGCCATGGCCGGGCATCACAGGGTTTTGTATTATCTTACCGGTGACAGGCGGCTGGAAGATATTTTTGAAGAGCTGAAGGATAATGAGATGAGCTTTTTAAATAAAGACCCCCTGGGAGATTTCTTCGACAAAAAGGATATGGTATATCCAAGCCATGCCAGAAGCGGGCCTGACTGGTCATCTCTTTGTTCCAACTGGATGACCCGGTGGGAGAGATTTCATGATGAAAGATATAGGGACAAGATACTCACAGGAATCCAGGACATTAAAAATACTCCTTTGAAACTGGTATCCGGCCCTGATTTTGAATTTGACCCCGCTTCCTGTCATCTGCGCTATATCGGTGAAAGGATGACGGGAGGATGTCATTTGCAAATCTGTATGGGGGCGCCCCAGATTTGGACGGAGCTGGGAGATTTGCTTGGGGATGAGGAGTGGAAACAGATGATAGCCGATCTTGGACGTGTCTATTTTATGACAAAGGAAGAGAGGGATACAGCAACAGGCGGTCTTACAGGGAAACGACAGTTTACATTTCCTATTATGGCCACGGGAATTGGCGCCTATGGAGCCGCTTACTATAAGGATAAGGAACTGGCAGAACGAGTGTGGAAGGAATTGCTGCGTTCTATTCTCTGTGAATGCAATCAAAAGGGATTTGAGACCATAGAGGTGGAAGAGGAAGGAAATCAGAGAAAGTTACAGGAGATTCCCTGGATTAGCACCAATTTTGTGTCCCAGTTTTGTCTGAACGTTATCATGGTATTGGATTTTATCAGGGATGTTCTGCCCAAGAGCATGGAGGAAGCCATTGCATGGATTGGAGCAGGGGAAGAACAGCTGCATAAAGCTTAAGGATTTTGGAAATACATGGGAAAAGTGACGGCGGAAGCAGGCAGGTGAAAGATATGTTATTGGTTCAAAATATTACGCTTTCTTGGGGAAAGGAAGAACGTGGGGCAGAGTATGCCGGAATGCGTTCCGGGTTTCAGATGGCATATCTCAACCTTCTCCACTCCATAGACAAGACAATTCAAAGCGATAGTTTTACTTCTCATGGGCCGGACTATATTTATAAGCAACTGGCGCAGCTGAGATAAATATTTAAGGTAAGGGCGTACTTCCCTGTAAGTGTACTGTGGCATGGAAAGCGGGCCAAGTTCCCGCAAGCGGGCCAAGTTCCCGCAAGCGGGAACTGGAATAAAATAAAAAACAGTCTCGTAACAGAGGCGCAATGTGTCTTTCAGACACAGGGAAGGATTTTCAGATGCGAATGCGTCTGAAAACCCTTCCCAAGTAGGGGCACCACAGTGTAGGGAACGGAACTGGAATAGTTCAGCTAAGAAATGTCAAGTCATTTATTATAAATGTTTAGCTGGACAGGTGAGGTTGCGATGGCACACGAGAGCAAATTTCATGAGACACTACTTAGTGTCTCTGGGTACTTCCGAATGAAATTTGTCTCTCCTGTGTGTGCGCCGAAGGAACCACACCCTTTAGTGCTGCCTGGCAGCGACTTAAAATTAGGAGAATAGAAAATGAGGTATGACATAGAGGAAAAAGAGGTAAAGTGGGCGGAGAATATTTTCAATCTCATAGAGAAAAAGCTTTCGGCGGAATGTGACAGAATCGGTTCTCAGATGCCCTATATTCCGGTGGAGGGACATTACCATGATATGGGGAAGGAACATCTCACATGGTGGACCAATAGTTTCTGGGCAGGGATGCTGTGGCAGATGTATTATGCCACGAAAGAGGGAAAATACGCGGACAGCGCCATAGGGCTTGAGAATCGTCTTGACAGGGCCCTGGAAGAGTATGATCATTTGGATCACGATTTGGGATTTATGTGGCTGCATACAGCGGTGGCGCATTTCAGGCTGTTGAAGGATGAGGAAGCCAAAAGAAAAGGACTTCATGCGGCAGCCATCTTGGCAAGCCGTTTCCAGCCTGCGGGAAATTATTTCCGTGCCTGGAACACTCCGGGGGAGAGCGTTGCCATTGTGGATTGTCTGATGAATCTTCCTCTGCTATATTGGGGCAGTGAGGAAAGCGGTAATCCGGCATGGAAACAGCTTGCCATGGCCCATGCGGATATGGCCTTGGAGGTGATTTTGCGGCCTGACGGTTCCAGCAACCATATTGTGAAGTTTCATCAGGAGACAGGGGAAATCCTTGAGAAGCCAGGAGGACAGGGATATGGGGAAGGCTCTTCCTGGACGAGAGGGCTTTCCTGGGCCATTTATGGTATGGCGCTGTCCTATAAATATACGGGAAAACAGGAATACCTGGATGCCGCAAAGCGTACTGCCCACTATTTTATTGCCAATGCGGCCGCGGATGATTATGATGTGGTGATTGATTTCCGGGCGCCTATGGAACCGGTATATTATGACAATACCGCCGCAGTATGTGCCGCCTGTGGATTGCTTGAGCTTTCGGAGCATGTGGGAGAATATGAGAAGAGGCTTTATACCGTTCCCGCTCTTAGGCTTCTGCATAAGGTGACGGAGCGCTTCTGTAATTGGAATGTGGAAGAAGATGGTATTACCACAGCCGGCTCTGCCAGGTATCACAGGGAGGAAGACAGGGAGGTGCCTATCATTTACGGAGATTATTTCCTTTTAGAGGCGGTGCTGCGCCTCCTGAACAGAGATTTCCTGATTTGGTAGCCATTGTATTTGAGGGGGGAATGATTTGCCGTCTCATAATTTGCCCTGTATTCCAGTTCGTCAGGAAGTGGGGAAAGTGGTACAGGTTCTCCATATTTTCGTTTTAAAGCCTGTGAGAGCAGGTAATCGCATACCTCGGGATTCTTTGGAAGCAATGGGCCATGCAGGTAAGTGCCTATGACATTCTTATAGGTGACGCCTTCATGGCCTGAATCTTCCGTATTGCCGTAACCTGCCAGAACTTTGCCAAAGGGTGTATAACCCCCGATATGGGTGCGCCCGCCGTGATTTTCAAATCCCACCCCAGGGGAGTTGAAAATGGGATTGTGTATTACAATGTTTTGCACCAGGCGTTTGGATTCCCAGTCGGTGTATATATCCAGAATATTCAGTCCTTCCACAGTATTGTACTGATTTTGATAATATTTTCCCAGAAGCTGGTATCCGCCGCAGATGGCCAGGACCACGCCGTCGTTTTCTACAAACTCTTTAAATTCATATTTTGTTTCCTTCAAATATCGGCAGGCCAATGCCTGTTCCCGGTCGGAACTTCCTCCAAGCAGAATCAGATCCATATGACGAAAATCAATAGGATTTCCTGCTGATAAAGAGCATATTTCCGCTTGGATTCCACGCCATTCCAGGCGTTTCTGAAGACAACAAATGTTACCAGAGTCGCCATAGAGATTGAGCAGTTCGGGATATAAATGTCCAATGGTTATTTTCATGATAGTCTCCACATGAATCAGGATAAGAAATGCCGGAGCAGCCATTGCGTCAGAGCAGGCTGTCAGACTCTCAGTATGCTACATAACTGTGACTTTCGCTGTAGCTTTCGCAGTAATGTGTTAGCGGACAATAATCCGGAGTAGTTGACAATAATATAGATATTTCCTGTTCCATGCAAAGAGAGATTCCAGACGGATGGTTTTAGAGATTTTGCGCAGGCACAGGGTATATCGTCATATTTAAGCCGGAGCGCCATATCATGACGGCGTTTGCCCAAAACAGTGATGGATGAAATATGAGAAGTTTTTAAATAAGTCACATTTACATCCCATAGCCAGGAAAGGTCTGTACCGTCCTGAAGGCGGTCATTTATTTGGAAGATAATGTCCTTTGGCGCACAGTCTCTTTGTATCAGAGAGATTTTCTGCTGAAGACCCACAGGATTTTTTGCCAGGTGCAGCCGAACGTGGGAGCCATTTATAAAAAAGTGTTCTTCCCGGTGATTTCCGTAATCTAAAGTATTCATTGTCAGGGCAAATCTCTCTGTGGGTATATTTTCAGCGCACAGGGCGGTGTGGGCAGAAAGGATATTGTAAATATTGTATGGAAAATCCGTACATGAATCAATATGTACCCCCTTTAGGTCAAACGAGTATCCCTGCTGCTTTAAGACTATTTTTTCGGCTGTGAAATCCGGTTTGGGGCGTTGCCAGCCGCAGCAGGGGCATTGATAGCTGCCCAGCTGTCCATAGTGGAAGTAATCGTAATCCAGTTTCGCCCCACAGACGCGGCAGAAGAGGCTTTCCGGAGCAGGGGGACGGGATGCGCTGTCAAATATTTGTTCATTGATGCCATAAGTGATTACCGGATTGGGGCACAGGGAGGCAAGAGCCGCAAGAAGGCTGTCGTCACAGTTTATAATGAGGCGTGCGTCTGGAACTGTGAAAAGGGCTTCTTTGATTTTATTCAAAATGGCGTCTACTTCGCCAAAGCGGTCCAATTGATCTCTGAATATATTGGTGAGAAGAACGCAGTCTGGCCGCAGCATGGGCAGTACCTGCAAAGCTGCCAATTCGTCCACTTCAATACAGGCATAATCAATGTCCAGGCCCCCTTTTCTATCAGCAGCAAGGACAAAGGCAGCTGTAATACCGTTAATCATATTGGCTCCGGTGGAATTGGAGAGGACTTTTTTTCCTTCTGCGGAAATCGCTTGATACAGAATATTGTTTACCGTAGTCTTTCCGTTTGTGCCCATGGTTACAATGATTTTGCCATGAACCATATCACATAGAGCGGGAAGAATGTCCGGTTTGATTAACCTTGCCAGATAGCCGGGAAAAGTTCCGCCTTTTTTATGAATGGTAATCCGAATGATTATGTTTGCCAGCTTTGCGCAGGCAATTGCCAGTCTCGTTTGCAGTCTCATATGGCAGAAAACCTCCTTTTGCCTGTGAAAGATTGGTAAAGAAGATAACATGGAGATGTATCCTGTTTGTATAGTTTTTTCACTTTTTGCGGTTACTGTTCAGAGCCAGTAGTGGCTTGCGGCTGGATTGCTTGGCGGCGAAAGGGCCGGCGGCTACAACTGATATTATGAAAGGTTCAAAAAGGATGCGCAAAATGATACGCCATTGGCAAGTCCTTATGAGATACAGAAAATTGAGAACTTAAGGGGCATTGATTTTCTGGCTCCAAACCAAGTACCTATATTGTAAAACTTTCGGAAATACAGGCGTCAGGGGCATGGGGGGTTACGTGACAGCACAGGAGGGCGCTTTTAGACCGGAGATGAAATCCAGCGTCTACGCAGGCTTGGACACAGTACTTTTGTGTCCTAGACGGAGTTGACGCTTAGTTCATCGGAGGCGTTGCCCGAGCCGAACGTAACCCCCCATGCCCCGGATGCCGTCCCCTGGACAGCCGCAAGCCACTACTGGCTCTGAACAGTAACATAACCCGTAATCCATTGGCTGTAGATGATGGGTTAAGGTAGCCAAACGCAGCGGTTTATGTTATACTTGTGTCATGGGAACATGGAAATCTAAGAACAGGCATAACTTCCTACCTCGATACCACATAATAGAGAGCAGACAAATATGCGACATATGGTAAACAGATATGGCTGCACAGAAGGAGAAGGTGATAATGGAACAAAAGAAACTGATTGAATTTAGAGAAATAGTAAAAAGTTTTGACGGACAAGTTGTCTTAAAAGGGGTAAATCTCGATATTTACGAAAATGAATTTGTTACGCTCCTGGGGCCCAGCGGATGTGGAAAGACCACACTCTTAAGGATTCTGGGAGGATTTATAGATGCCGATGAAGGCAAGGTTATTTTTAAAGGGGAAGAAATCAATCATAAGCCCCCGTATCAAAGGGAGCTTAATACCGTGTTCCAGAAATACGCATTGTTCCCCCACTTAAATGTATATGAAAATATAGCGTTCGGACTTAAAATAAATAAGATCAGCAAGGATGTAATTGACCAGAAAGTACTGAAAATGTTGAAGCTCATTGGGCTGGAAGGATTTGAGGGAAAAAATATTACATTATTATCCGGCGGTCAGCAGCAGCGAGTCGCAATTGCCAGGGCGCTTGTAAATGAGCCAAAGGTTTTGCTGCTTGATGAGCCTCTTGCGGCGCTGGATTTGAAACTCAGACAGGAGATGCAGTATGAGCTGAAACGGATTCAGCAGGAGGTGGGCATCACCTTTATTTTTGTAACCCATGACCAGGAAGAGGCTTTGACCATGTCGGACAAGATTGTGGTTATGAAAAACGGAGAAATCCAGCAGGTGGGCACTCCGCAGGAAATCTATAATGAGCCGGCAAACCGCTATGTGGCGAATTTTATCGGTGAGAGCAATATTATACCCGGTGTGATGTTGGAAGACTATAGAGTTTTATTTGATGATATTATTTTTGAATGTGTGGATTTCGGATTCAGGGACCACGAACCGGTGGATGTGGTAATCCGTCCGGAAGATATTGATATTGTGGATGTAAAAAACGGCAAGATGGTTGGCCAGGTGCAAAGTGTTCTGTTCAAAGGGGTCCATTATGAGATTATGGTTGAAACCATTCCGGGTACTCGGGTTACTGTGAATATGCAGGTGATTCACAGCCATGATGTGGCCAGTGAAAACGGAAGGGAGAAAATCAGCGCAACGAATTTTTATGTGGACCTGGAAGATGTGAAATTGCTGGATGACAAAGAGGTGGTGGCCCGCTCCAATGCGCAGGCATGGAATCCCGAGACGGACGATTATGTTTCCATCTCCAAGGTAGAATATGATGTGAAAGAGGAAGAAGGACAGTACCCTGTTATATTCACCACTTCCGGAGGAACCAGCATAGAGAGAACGATATATGTGGTGAATCAGCCATTTATAAGCAATGAAAAAGCAAACGAAGCGGTTATGGCATTTGACTTTCAGACAACGGTGGAAGAAATAAAAGAATCCCAGGCCCTGGACACGGACATTAAGACATGGGCAAACGCGCAGGGCTGGAAGCTGAGTGATGAAAGTCAGAGTGTGGACATCAGCGTGGATTATGATTTTGAACCAAAAAATGTGACAGAAGGCGTTTATCGAATTACCTTTTCCACCATGGGAAGGGAATTTAAAATTCATACTACGGATTATATTCAGGAAGGGCAGGAAGTTGGACTGACATTCTTCCCGGAAGATATACATGTCATGTCAAGGATGGTGTTTTAGATGAAAAAATTTTCGCAGATGGCAATTCCATATATTATCTGGTCCATGCTTATGCTGGTGCTGCCCATGGCGCTGATTGCGTTATATTCCATTACACAGCCGGGCAACAGTATCATTTCATTCTCCGTTACACTGGATCATTATATTAAATTTTTTACTGACCCGGACTTTTTGATTATTCTCTGGCGGTCACTTATGATTGCGCTGAAAACCACAATGATATGCCTGGCGCTGGGGTATCCGATTGCGTATTATATTTCCCATTGTGAGGAACGCACGCAGAATAACCTGGTGTTTTGTGTTACAATTCCCATGTGGATTAATATGCTGGTCAGGACTTACGCATGGATTGGGCTTTTAAGCGAGGGCGGACTGATACAGAGATTTCTGGGGATTCTGGGTCTGGGGAATTCGGAACTCTTATATACGGAGGGCGCGGTACTCTTGGGGATGGTATATAATTTCCTCCCGTTTATGATTTTGCAGATTAATACCACCCTGTGCAAAATGGACGGTTCTCTTCTGGAAGCGGCAGCGGATTTGGGCGCCAATCCCATACAGACGTTCCGGCGTGTGACCCTCCCGCTGTCGCTGCCGGGAGTCATCAACGGCATTACTCTGGTATTTCTTCCGGCGGTGAGCTCATTTTTTATTCCGAAACTTCTCGGCGGCGGAAAATACTTCCTCATTGGGAATGTGATTGAAAACCAGTTTATTACTGTTGGGGAATGGAATTTTGGCAGCGCCATATCCATGATTATAGCGGCCATAATGATGCTGCTTATGATGTGTGTACATAAAGTGGAGAAACACAACCGGGGGGAAAAGGAATAGTCCGGCTAAGAAATAGCAACCTCACCCTTTAGTGCCGCTGCGCAGCGGCTTTAGATAGGAGTATAACTGTTATGAAAAAAGGAAAACGTCCGGTTGGGAAGATTTTAATGGTGCTTTCCATTGCTTTTTTCTATCTTCCCATATTATATATGATTGTGTTCTCTTTCAATGACGGAAAATCCCTGACTGCGTTTACCGGTTTTTCTCTGCGCTGGTATGGGCATATGCTGGAAACGGGGGGGATGTTGGAGGCATTGTATACCACATTCAGCGTTGCGCTGATTGCGGCATTTATTGCTACCGTTGTGGGGACATTTTCTGCCATAGGGCTTAGCAAGTCCAGAAAACTGATACGGGATCTTATGAAGCAGGTGGATAATCTGCCCATGATGAATCCTGAGATTGTGACAGCCATCGGCCTGATGCTGCTGTTCATAACCTTTCGGGTGGAGAAAGGGTATATCACCATGCTGCTTGCCCACATTGCATTCTGTATTCCCTATGTCATTCTGTCCGTTATGCCAAAGATACGCTCTCTTGATCGGGATCTTGCGGATGCGGCAATGGACTTGGGAGCAACGCCCTGGCAGGCGTTAATCAAGGTTATCATACCACAGATTATGCCGGGAATCGTATCGGGGGCTTTGATTGCGTTTACCATGTCGGTGGATGATTTTATCATTTCCTATTTTGTCACAGGGGGCGGAGTGAAGAATTTAAGCATCATGGTATATACCATGAGCAGAAGGATTAATCCCAGCATAAACGCTGCTTCCACATTAATGATTGTCATCATTACCGTCATACTTGTATTGATTAATGTAGCGCCTGCGATTGCCATGAAGAAGCGGAAGAAAGAGAATGGGATAAGGGGATATTTTGTACCGGCCGCAGTGGCATGCGCCTGTGTGGCGGGGCTTGTGATTTCCATAAGATTTGGCAGTGTATCAGAAAGGCGTCCCTTTGAAGGGGAAGTGCTGCATATCTATAACTGGGGGGAGTATACGGGTGAAAATATCATAGCGGATTTTGAGGAATATACCGGCGCCAAAGTTGTCATGGAGAACTTTGAATCCAATGAGCAGATGTATATCAAGGTGGCCAATGGAGAAGCATATGATATTCTTGTGCCAAGCGATTATATGATTCAGAGGCTGATTGAGGAGGGATACCTGCAAAAGCTGGACCATTCCATGCTGGATTGTATGGATAAACTGGCCGATGCGGTAAAAGGACTTCCGTATGATACCCAAAATGAGTATTCCATCCCCTATTTTTGGGGGACGGTGGGAATTGTATATGACAAGAATAAGGTGGACATTGAGACATTGGAGCAGGAGGGATATAATATCTTTCTGAACCAAAAGTACAGGGGAGACATTTATCTGTATGATTCGGAGCGTGACTGTTTTATGATGGCTCTGAAGGCATTGGGGTATTCCATGAACACGGAGAACCAGGAAGAACTGAACAGAGCATATGAATGGCTGCTGCAATGTGTTCAGACCATGAGAGCGGAAATTGTCACAGACGAAATTATCGACAATATGGCCCAGGGAAGAAGGGCATTGGGGTTAATGTATTCCGGCGACGCAGCATATGTTATGACAGAGAACGAAAATATGGGATTCTACCTTCCGGAATCAGGAACCAATCTGTGGTCTGACGCAATGGTGATTCCCAAAAACGCGAAGAATCCGGAACTGGCGCACCTGTTTATTAACTTTGCCTGTGATTTTGACGGAGCCTATGACAATTCCAGTTATGTGGGATATACATCGGCAAACCAGGAGGTTATGGATGTTTTGTCCGGTACGGGCGGAGATTTTGAGGGAATTGAAGCATACATTCCCAGGAGCGGTTATGAGTTGGATGAGGTGTTCGTCTATAATGAGAAAACCAGAAAAGATATCAGCACCATGTGGAGCAGAGTGAAAATTGCGGCAAGCAACGCAAATTAGGAATTCGGAGGAGAGGAATAAAATATGAGTAATATGAGAGGAATTGATACTCCGGTGCGGGAACGCAGAAGGCGGGTGTTCAAAGAAGTAGCGGCACTGGCTTACCATTCGGAAAACCTGAAAGACGATATGGAAGCGCTGCCCTATAAAATAGTAGACTATGAAGAGCCGCTGTACTGGGAGAGCGTATACAGAGATCGAGCCATTATCCGGGAGCGTATCCGTCTGGCCATGGGTATGAGCCTGCGTCCGGAGAACAGGGAACATCCCGGGCATCTGACCCAGGGACTGGAAGAGAGCAACATAGATGAGAAATATTATGAACCGCCCCTGATGCAGGTGATTCCCTCCGCCTGTAACGCATGTCCTGAGAACCGTTATGAAGTGACCAGCTCCTGCATGGGCTGTGTGGCGCATCCATGCCAAAGCGTGTGCCCAAAGGGCGCCATATCCATGAAAGACGGAAAATCTGTGATTGATCAGGAAAAGTGCATTCAATGCGGCAAATGCAAGGATATATGTCCTTATGACGCCATCTGTCATAAACAGCGTCCATGCAAAGCGGCCTGTGGGGTGAATGCCATTAAATCTGACAGGTTTGGCCGGGCATATATAGATAATGCCATGTGTGTATCCTGCGGACAATGTATGGTAAGCTGTCCCTTTGGCGCCATTGCGGACAAATCTCAAATATTTCAGCTGATTCGCGCCATGCAGTCAGGAAAGAGCGTTATCGCTCAGGTGGCGCCGGCTTTTGCAGGGCAGTTTGGGCCGGATGTGACACCGGATCAGTTCAAGACAGCATTAAAGGAACTGGGTTTTGCGGATGTATATGAAACGGCGTTGGGAGCGGATATGGGATGCATGGCGGAAGCGGAGCATTATGTGAAAGAGGTTGTGAGTGGGAAACAGGCTTTTGCTCTGACTTCCTGCTGTCCGTCCTGGTCGGTAATGGCGAAACATCTCTTTCCTGAAACCATTGACAAGATTAGCAATGAACTGACGCCCATGGTGGCCACGGCCAGAGTGATCAAACAGGAACACCCGGAAGCTTTGGTGGTGTTTATAGGGCCCTGTGCTTCCAAGAAACTGGAAGCCAGCCGCCGGACGGTTCGATCCCATGTGGACTTTGTGATTACCTTTGAAGAACTTACGGGAATGTTTGAAGCAAAGGGTATTTTATTGGATGAAATCCAGGCAATGGATGAAATGCGGGATGCCACAGGCGCCGGACGGGGATATGGCGTGGCAGGCGGTGTGGCAAATGCCATTGAAGAGTGTATTAAGACCTATTATCCGGGCACGGAAGTGAAGGTGGAACATGCCGAAGGGCTTGCTGAATGCAGGAAGATGCTGCTTCTTGCGAAAGCGGGCAAAAAGGACGGATGCCTGATTGAAGGAATGGCCTGCCCCGGAGGCTGTGTGGCCGGGGCCGGGACAAACATTGCCATTTCGCAGGCGGCCAAAGAGGTGGCAAAGTTTAAGTCGGAGGCGCAAACGGCGGTGCCTGAGAGCGGCAAGGGCTGATTTCAGCCCTTTGAGTTTTCAAGCAGGGCTGTCATCCCCACAACGGCTTTTATAGAGAAGACAGCGAATGTTTTTCTGGTGTATTGGATATAGCAGGAGATGCTGGTTCGTGAAGCTGACGATATCATGAGGCAAAAGATTTTTCTTTGCCTCTTTTTTTGGCGCAAATTTATGAGGAGGAAGTGCTCGGAGGAATGCTTTGGCCTCCGAAATATACAAATGGTACTGAAAAAACAACAATGTATTCCATGGAAGATTCAGAAAGGATATTTTTTGATATACTATGCCATATTTG
Organism: uncultured Acetatifactor sp.; assembly: GCA_910586435.1. Taxonomy (GTDB): domain Bacteria; phylum Bacillota; class Clostridia; order Lachnospirales; family Lachnospiraceae; genus Acetatifactor. The sequence goes on from CAJUGT010000065.1 coordinate 14,281, forward strand.
TGTTTCAGCTCTTTTTGGCAAAAAAGGCGCGTTCACGGGATAACCCCAATGCGGAAACAATGTTGGTCTCAGAAGAAAATGTCCGGGGCAGGGGGGTTCAGTATTGCAAGGAGAGGAAGAATGGTATGGAATCGGTTGAAAGTCAAAAAGTGTTTTTGAAAAATGAAATGGAAGCAAATCAATACGCCGCAAAGTGTCTTGTAATGTGTACCATGGTGTGCGCAGGAGCATGGGTGCTTACGCTTTTGCGTATTTTTACCATGCCGGTGGTCATTATGAGCACGGCAATGCCGGTAATTATTCTGTGCTTTCTGACACCGACTCTTTTGTGCAGAATTACAGGGGGAGACAGAAAATGGATGAAATATGCCGTGGTATTCTGCGCAATTATGGGAGTCTTTATACTTTCCAGCGCCATGCCAAAACATGGAGTTCTGGTATGGACGCTGCCCCTTATGCTCAGTTGTCATTATTATTCAAAAAAGTTCACCCGGATTACACTTGTGGTATCTCAGATATTGTTTTCCTGTTCCATTTACATAGGGATGTATTTCGGAGAATGGGATCAGATATTGCTTGACTCGGCATATTATTCAGGTCCCAGGGTTGTGACGGGCAAATTGCTTTACGACGCAACGGTTTTCTTTGTTTTCACAAGAGCGGCCGCATTGTGGGGGCTGTCGTCCATATGTACCACTCTGGCGAAAAGGACAAGGCGGCTGTTGGTGAGACAGGCAAAGGACAGCGAAGAGCGTCAGCGCATTGAGACGGAATTGGATGTTGCCAATCGAATACAGGCCGATATGCTGCCCTGTATATTTCCGGCGTTTCCGGAACGACCGGAATTTGACATTTATGCGTCCATGTCCCCTGCCAAGGAGGTGGGAGGAGATTTCTATGATTTTTTCATGGTGGATGAACGGCATCTTGCCATTGTCATAGGCGATGTGTCAGGAAAAGGCGTACCGGCGGCTTTGTTTATGGTCATAGCAAAGACACTGATCAAAGACCATACCAAACCGAATGTGAGCCTGGGAAATGTCTTCACAGAAGTAAACAGGCTATTGTGCGATTCCAATAACGAAGGACTTTTTGTCACGGCTTTTGAAGGAGTGCTTGACCTTGCAACAGGTGAATTTTGCTATGTGAATGCAGGACATGAGATTCCTTTTATTTCCAGGGCAGGAGAACCTTATGAGTCATACAGGATTCCGTCGGGGTTTGTGCTTGCGGGCATGGAGGATATGAAATATCATGGCGGATGTTTGCGGCTTGCTCCAGGGGATAAGATTTTTCAATATACGGACGGCGTGACGGAAGCCGCAAACAGGAAAAACGAATTATTTGGGATGGAGAGATTGAAAAGGACCCTTGAGAAAAACAGGGATAAAAAACCGGAACAATTGGTGAATGCGGTGAGAAAGGACATAGATGTCTATGCGGAAGGCACGCCCCAGTTTGATGATATTACGATGATATGTGTGGAATATGTGAAGGAAATGGATGTGAGGAAGGAGCGGCTAATGATGGAAAACGCAAAAATGAGAACATTTTACGCAGATGAAATTATCATGAGGGAGGGAGAAACTTATGATGAAATGTATAAGATAGTATACGGCTCTGTGGCAGTATATATACGGTATGGTGAGAAAGACGAACATTTGATAGGAATATATTCCAAGTCAAAATGTTTTGGAGAAATGAATGTGCTTTCTGATCAACCCAGCATTTATACGGTGGTTGCCTATGATGAAGTGCTCCTGATGCACATTGGAAGGGATTCTCTGGAAGAGTTTATCCGCAATAATCCCAGAAATGCCATTGACATTATGAGCAATATGGTTTCTACATATACCATGATGCAGAAAAACATCGGCCTCCTGCTGGACGATATATATGAAAAGCAGGATGAAAATAAAAAGCGGACAGAAGAAATCAAACGGAAGATTATGCAGTATAGCGTCAGCGGGTTAAATATATAACGAAAAGTGTTAAAAACCGCCCCACTGTACTGTTGCGTAAACCTGAACACATCAAACCCAATACGGCCTCAGTCGCTTATTTATGACACATGCGGATACACAGGCTGCTGCCCAATACCACATCGGCAGGCCGTTGAATACTGCCGTCGCTGAACAGTTACGAACTGTTGCCATGGCAGAAAAAATATTTGTAATTTTCCTTGCGGTTTCCGGCAAAAGGTATTAGAATAAAAATAATATTCTGCCTGGCAGGTGAGTCGGAAGTTTGGACAGAGACTGGCCAGAGAATACACTAAGCAATTAGCTATAAGGAGGCCGAAAATGAAAATCAGGACAAGATTTGCGCCCAGCCCTACGGGGAAGATGCATGTGGGTAACCTGCGTTCTGCTTTATATGAGTTTTTAATTGCCAAGCATGAGGGCGGTGACTTCATGCTTAGAATTGAGGATACGGATCAGGAGCGCTTTGTGGAAGGGGCCACGGAAATCATTTACCGAACTTTGGATAAAGTGGGTCTAAAGCATGATGAGGGACCGGACAAAGATGGGGGCTATGGACCCTATGTACAGAGTGAGCGTGTCGGAACCGGTATTTATATGAAATATGCCAAAGAATTGATTGACAAAGGAGAGGCATATTATTGTTTTTGCGATAAGGAGAGACTTGCGTCATTGAAGACAGAGGTGGTGGAGGGAAAAGAGATTTCCGTGTATGATAAGCACTGTCTGTCCCTGTCTTCAGAGGAAATCGCGGCGAATCTGGCGGCTGGAAAACCCTATGTTATCAGGCAGAACAATCCAGTGGAGGGAAGCACTACTTTTCACGATGAGCTGTATGGTGATATTACGGTGGAAAATGCTCAGCTGGACGATATGATATTGATAAAATCGGATGGATACCCCACATATAATTTTGCCAATGTGGTGGATGATCACACCATGAGTATAACCCATGTGGTTCGAGGAAATGAATATCTTTCTTCCTCCCCCAAATATGTACGCCTTTATGAAGCTTTTGGCTGGGAGCCGCCTAAGTATGTTCATTTGCCCCTGGTAACGGATGAGAATCATAAAAAGCTGGCAAAGCGAGGTGGCAGCACTTCCTTTGAAGGGTTGTTGGAGCAGGGATTTGTAACGGAAGCGATTGTGAATTTTATTGCCCTTCTGGGGTGGAGTCCGGAGGGAAACAGGGAACTTTTCACATTGGAAGAGCTGATTCGGGAATTTGATTACCACAGAATCAGTAAATCCCCCGCAGTATTTGATCTGGTAAAGCTTCGCTGGATGAATGGGGAATACATCAAAGCCATGGAGTTTGAGCGGTTCTTTGAGATGGCGGAACCTTATCTGAAGGAGGCGCTGCCAGGGGAAAGGCTGGATCTGAAGAAAATTGCCGCCATGGTGAAGACGCGTATTGAAGTCTTCCCTGATATTGCGGAAATGGTGGATTTTTTCGGTGAATTGCCGGAATATGATGTGTCCATGTATACGCACAAAAAGATGAAGACTGACGGCAAGTCTTCTCTGGAAGTGCTGAAGGAGGTGCTTCCTCTGTTTGAGAGTCAGGAGGATTACAGTAATGACGGGCTGTATCAGACGCTCTTAAAATATGTGGAGGAGAAGGGATGTAAAAACGGTTATGTGATGTGGCCCATTCGGACGGCGGTTTCCGGAAAACAGATGACACCGGCAGGCGCTACCGAAATCATGGAGGTACTTGGGAAGGATGAGTCTCTGAAGAGAATCAGGAAAGGAATTGCTCTTTTAGAGAATGCCTGAACTGAGGAAAATGACTTGTCAGGAAGAACGTCTGGGCAAAATGAACCAGGCACAGCGTCAGGCTGTGACACACGGAGAGGGGCCGCTGCTTTTGCTGGCAGGCCCCGGCTCCGGCAAGACCTTCACCATCACAAACCGTATTTTATATCTTCTGGAACAGGGAAATCCGGCGGAAACCATACTGGTGATTACTTTTACGAAAGAGGCGGCTCTTTCCATGCGAAATCGCTTTCACAAAATGGTTTCTTCAGAAGGCGGTCTGTTCTATCCCGTCAATTTTGGTACGTTTCATTCTATATTCTATCACATTTTACAAGAATCCAATGTTCTCAAATCCAGCCGATTATTAAGGCTATCGGAGAAAAAATCTCTGTTGTACCCAATTTTACAACATTACGGCAAACAGCAGGAAGGCAGTGGGCAGAATTCCTATGACATTTTTGGCGAGGATGCGCAGCAGATACTGGCTGCTGTAAGTTTCTATAAGAATACCATGTGCTTTTCCTCAGCCGCGGACAAAGCTCCAGCCAGATGGCGGCAATACTTTGAAGAAATCTATTACCAATATGCGGATGCGGTAAAAAGTACAGGGCGTGTAGATTTTGATGATATGCTCTATGAATGCAGAAACCTTCTGCTGGAAAATAAGGCGATGAGAAAATACTGGCAGAGCCGGTTTCAGCATATTTTAATGGATGAATTCCAGGACATCAATCCTGTACAATATGAAGTGGTGAAATTATTGGCGGCGAAGCCTTATAACCTGTTTGCAGTGGGAGATGACGACCAGGCAATTTATGGGTTTCGTGGTTCCGAACCGGAGTGTTTGAAACGCTTTAAAGAAGAATTTCGGGCAAAACAGCTTTTGTTGGATATAAATTATCGAAGCAGGGCCCAAATTGTGCAGGCGTCCCTGGCGGTTATCGGGGAAAATAAAGACCGGTTTGAGAAGAAACTTCGGGCAGCGGAACAATCGGAAACAACAGGAGGTATGGAACAGGAACAGAGCCCTTCAGAAGATGCCATACCAGTGACAATCCGGGTATTTGGAGTGAAGGAAGAAGAATATGAATATATGATGCGAACTTTGTCCGAAAATGCGGATGCCGGTGAAAGCCGGGCCGTTTTGTTCCGAACTAATTCGTTTATGCAGGGGTTTGCTGCCAGGCTGAAGGCAGCGGATATTTCATATGAGATGAAGGAGAAGGCCGTAAGCATTTATGAGCATTTTATTGTTTCTGATATTATGGCTTATCTGCAAGTGGCGGCGGGAGAGGGGGAAAGGGAACAGATGCTTCGGATTATGAACAGGCCTTCCCGCTATATCAGCAGGGAAGCAGTGGGAGAGGGCGCTGTAAATCTGAAGGCGGTAAGAGCATATTATGACAGGGGGCATTTTCCTCAAAGGCAGAAGGAAAGTGTGTTGAATGCTCTGGCGCAATTGGATAGACAGTTGTTTGGTATCAGCAAGCTTTCCCCGCTGCCTGCCGTAAACTATATCTTGAAAGCTGTGGGGTATGAAAGGTATCTTAAGGAACTGGCAGGGAGCGGCCAGGAGAAATGGAAGGAGTGGCAGGAAGTACTGGAATGGTTAAAAGAGGATGCTTCCAGATTCCGGGGATACAAAGAATGGAAAAATTTTCAGGAAGAATACAGCAGAACCATGGAAGAGGGAATGTTACGGGAGAACGGGAGCAGCGTCCAGGGTGGAGGCAGGGAAGGAGGGAAAAGGAAGGCGGTACAGCTTCTCACGGTTCATGCCTCCAAAGGATTGGAATTTGACAAGGTATGGATTCCGGACTGTAATGAGAATAATTTCCCTCATGGAAAAATGCCCGATGGCAAATCTGTGGAAGAGGAGAGGCGCATTTTCTATGTGGCAATGACAAGAGCGAAAAAAAGCCTGGAACTCCTTTATCTTACAGGTACAAAGGAACGTCCCAGGCTGCCTTCCAGATTTTTGAATCCGCTGATTGGCGGTGATCGGAGTGACTTCATGGTCACAGGGCCAGATGTGCCGCAATAGGCAATAGCTTTCCCTCTATTCGTCTATCAGTTCATCAAATTCACAATTATCAAGATATTCGTCAAACGCATCCGCTACCTTTTCGTATTCTTCGTCCTCCTCGATGTACTCCAATTCAGGCTCCGCATTGGGGTCGTCGGGATTTTCCTGATAACGATAGAACCATACTTCACCTTCTTCGTCGCTGCCTTCTTCTTTGATTGGGAGAAGCGCAATGTAATCTTTGGATTCTACTGTGAGAATGGTGACTATGGCGCAATTTACAATGGTACCATCATCAAGTTCCAATTCCACAGTCATTTCCTCGTCTTCGTAATCGTTGTTCTTTTCCATATAAGCCTCCTATTTTGTTCCTTTCGTGTACAGCGCCACCCAGGAAAGGAAATTTCATCTGCAAAGAACGCAGCTGGATTATTCCAGGTTCCTATCGTATACCGATTGCTGTTTTATGCAAACTTATTATAGCACGTTCCCCATGCATTGTCCATATGCGAGCGGGGCAAAAGGTGCCGTTTTGCGCAAAGCTGCTACGGGTTTACGGTTCAGAGCCCGTGGTGCCAAGTGGATTGGGGGGGTCCAGGGCAGCGTAGGGCGGCTGTGGGAAAAGGGACGGTGTCCGGGGCATGGGGGGTTACGTTCGGCTCGGGCAACGCCTCCGATGAACTAAGC
>CAJUGT010000066.1 GCA_910586435.1 uncultured Acetatifactor sp.
TATTCAGAGTTGGTGGAGATACATAGGATCGATGAAGCCACGGCAACCCCATTGAGGAAGGTGCCCCCCTGAGCGAGTTATTTTCGAGCAATAAGAGGATTGAATATCGCAAGATTTTAGTCCGCTTATTTCTTAAGCGGATTTTTTTATGCGAACTGGCGTCAAAGGAAAAATGTCAGCGGAAGCCTGACGGGTGCCCGATGCGCAAGCCTGGGAATTCGGAGTGAGATTGTCAGCGGAAGCCTGACGGGTGCCCGATGCGCAAGCCTGGGAATCCGGAGTGAGAATGTCGGCAGAAGCCTGACGGGTGCCCGATGCGCAAGCCTGGGAATCTGGAGTGAGATTGTCAGCAGAAGCCTGACGGACGCCCGATGCGCAAGCCTGGGAATCCGGAGTGAGAATGTCGGCAGAAGCCTGACGGGTGCCCGATGCGCAAGCTTGGGAATCCGGAGTGAGATTGTCAGCGGAAGCCTGACGGACACCCGGAGTAGGGGGAGGAAACTATTTTACATCATTTTACATAAGGAAGGAAAAAAATATGGAAAAGCATTTATTTACTTCAGAATCCGTAACCGAAGGACATCCTGATAAACTCTGTGACGCGGTTTCGGACGCAATACTGGATGCCTGCATGGAGCAGGACCCCATGAGCCGTGTAGCCTGCGAAACGGCAAGCTGTACCGGTTTTGTCCTGGTGACAGGAGAGATTACAACAAAGGCAACTCTTGATATTCCCGCCCTTGTGCGCAAAACGGTGAACGAGATTGGCTATAATGATGCCAAGACTGGTTTTGACGGCAATATTTGCGCAGTTATGGTGGCATTGGATAAGCAGTCTCCCGACATAGCCATGGGAGTTGACAAGGCGCTGGAGGCCAGGGAGTCCGGTATGAGCGATGCCCAATTGGAAGCCATTGGCGCAGGGGACCAGGGAATGATGTTCGGTTACGCCACCAATGAGACACCGGAACTGATGCCCTATCCCATCTCTCTGGCACATAAACTGGCAAGGCAGCTCACCAAAGTCCGCAAAGATGGAACACTGCCCTATCTGCGTCCCGACGGCAAGAGTCAGGTATCGGTGGAATACGATGAAAACGGCAGACCTGTCAGGCTTGAGGCGGTGGTTCTTTCCACCCAGCATGATGAGGATGTAACACAGGAACAAATTCATGAGGACATTAAAAAATATGTATTTGATCCTGTTTTGCCCAAGGATATGGTGGATCAGGATACCAAATTCTTCATTAATCCCACGGGACGTTTTGTGATTGGCGGGCCTCAGGGAGATGCGGGTTTGACCGGGCGCAAGATTATTGTGGATACCTATGGGGGCTATGCCCGTCACGGCGGCGGCGCTTTCTCTGGTAAGGACTGTACCAAGGTGGACAGAAGCGCAGCTTATGCCGCAAGATATGTGGCGAAAAACATTGTTGCGGCAGGTCTGGCAGAGAAGTGTGAGATTCAGCTGGCTTATGCCATTGGAGTGGCACAGCCCACATCCATTATGGTAGACACCTTCGGCACCGGAAAATTGGGCAATGAAAAACTGGTGGAAATCATCCGGGAGAATTTTGATCTCCGTCCCGCAGGCATTATCAAAATGCTCGATTTGCGCAGACCCATTTACAGGGCAACCGCAGCGTATGGACATTTTGGCCGTGATGATGTGTCTCTGCCATGGGAGGCAACGGATAAAGCGGAAATCCTTAAGAAGTATCTTGTGTAATGAAATTGTGGCGGCATGCGTTTTATAATGTGTGCCGCCTTTTTTCATTTGGGCGTCCAGAGGAGTAGTCCAGGTTCAGAATTCCTGTGGCCACCGCATTGCCGAAATCTTCATCATGTTCCACGAATATTGTGGTAATATTGCTTTCGCACAGGGCTTTTGCCAGCTGTTCCCGGAAAAGGGTATCCATATAATTCAGTGGTTCATCCAGAAAGAGAAGCTGGTGTTTGGCGGAGAGAGCCCTGGCAATATCTATTTTTTTTAATTCACCGCTGCTTAAGGTTTCAAGGGGACGTTGGGTGAAGTCCTGTGGCAAATCAAAAAGGCTGCACAATTCCAGAAATCTTTCATAGCGATATGGTTGGGGTTCAGGGAAGGAAGCAGAGGGGCGGGATTCCTGCCGGAAAATCTCGAATATATTGCCGCAGGTCCATTTGGGTTCCTGGAAGGCAGTCGCAATTATGAGGTTTTCCGCATAGTGTACCAAATCACAGGGAAGGGAGCCACACAACAAACGGAGCAGTGTGCTCTTCCCGGCGCCATTCCTGCCCCGAAGCCAGATGCGTTCTCCCTCTGAAATCCTGATGGTAAGATTACAGAGCAGGGGTTGTTCTTCCACATAAGAGTAACTCAGTCCCTCAGCTTCCAGCAGATACTCCTCATCGCCAAGCCTTTCCTGGAGTATGGCAAGTTCTTCCGCCTGTTCCAGATTGCGGAGGAGACCTTTCTTTTCTTCCAGGTTCTTCGCAATTTTATCTTCGGATCTTTTGGCCTGGCGCATATAGGCCCTGGCACCGTTTGCTCTGGCATTGCATGCGAAATGGTATTTCTGTGTGTTGCCAATGGCGGACCATTGTCTGTTTTCTTCCGACTGCCGTGAGAGCTGACGGATTTCCTGTTCTAAGCGTTGTTTTGTACGCAGTTCAAATGTTTCCTTTTGCAGCACATTTCGTTTCCAGGTGGCATAGTTTCCATGTTCCAAAGTAAGATTGGTTTTGTTGATGGAAAGAATGTGGTCGGTGACTTGGTTTAAAAAGTGGCTGTCATGGGATACCACCAGAAATCCATGTTGTTTGTTCAGGTAATTGACCAGAGCCTCCTTGCCTCTCTGATCCAGATGGTTTGTAGGTTCGTCCAGCAGGACATAACCATCCTTTCGCAGGAACAGGGCCAGGATAAGCATTCGTGTCTTTTCGCCTCCGGAGAGAGTCTCAAAATCCTGCTCCAGGAGCCGGGGAGCTAATTGCATATGTTCGGCTTCTTTATAGATTTTGCTTTCAATGCAATAACCATCCATGTACTGATATTGCTCCAAAAGCGCGAAATAATTGTCGGATTGATTCTCAGCCAGGGCTGTCTCCATGGCAACTTCCAGGGTTCGGACACCGCCAATCATTTCCTTTACCACATCGAGAGTATTCCTGAAGGTACCGGAATAGCCATAGGGAAAATAGCTGGCCCGCAAGGGGCTTGAGATGACACCGGAGGACGGGACCAGCTCTCCGGTCAGTAATTTCAAGAGAGTGGTTTTTCCACGACCGTTTCTTCCAATCAATCCGGTCTTCCAATTTGTATCAAGGCACAGGGTTATTTTATCAAAGACAGGATTATAAAAATCCACATAGTGATAACTCATTTCATTGAATATAATTTGCGACATAGAATCCTCCTGTTTGGTATATAAAGACGCATGGAATCAGTTCCTGCTCTGAAAGACAACATGGAGCCAAAACCACCTAAAATTTGCATCAAAAAAAGAATGACTTGCAGACTTACAAAAAAGTAACCCGCCCCATCCAAAAATGCGCATAACAACTCAGAGGATAGAAGTCCTCTGACAAAGTTACAATACATTTTACAGGCAAGTTACTTTATTCTAATAATCATTCTTTTCTCAACCTCTCAGGATTTTATTATGATTTGATTTTACGTTAATAACATACCATAACTTTTGCGGAATGTCAAAGGAAAAATATATTACTGTTCAGCCTGATAGTGCCAAGTGGCTTGCGGGGTTGTTCTATGGCAGCGAAAGAGACGGCGGATGGGGTGGGGGAATCGCTGCTCGGCCCGGGCAACGCCTCCGCCGGACTAACCGCCAACAAAAGCTAAGACACAAAAGTACTGTGTCTAAGTTTTTTGTAAGCGGTGGATTCCGTCTCCGGTCTAAGGGCGCCCTCAAGTGCTTTCGCAGCGATTCCCCCCACCCCACCCGCCTGTATAACCACAAGTGATAGTATAAAAGGTCCGGAATACCGCGCCAAATGATATACCTGTTGGCACAGCTTATAAGGCACAAAAAGTTGAGGATTCATGAAAGAATGATTTTGGGGCGTCAAACCAAGTACCTATTTTGTGAACCTTTCGCAAACACAGGCATCCGCAAGCCACTTGGCGCTATCAGGCCTTAATAGTAACGAAAATATAAGAGTTTGACAAACTTCTGAAAGAGTATGAATGTCGGAAAAAGTATTGTGGAGCATGGCATAAAGTGGAACTCCTTCTTTACAAATCCATCTAATTTCAGTAAGATAAATGTGGGGAAAGATTGTATGCGAAAGAAAGAAGGAAGTTCATTATGCCATTTGTACATCTTCACGTCCACACGGAATATTCCCTTCTGGACGGTTCTAATAAAATCGAAGAATACGTTTCCCGGGTGAAAGAACTGGGGATGGAAAGCGCTGCCATTACAGATCACGGTGTTATGTATGGTGTGATAGATTTCTACCGTGCTGCCAAGGAAGCGGGCATCAAGCCCATTCTGGGATGTGAGATTTATGTAGCGCCCAATTCCCGGTTTGACAAGGAGCTTACCGGGGGCGAAGACAGATATTATCATCTTGTGCTGCTGGCGGAAAATAAAATCGGTTATGAGAATCTGATGAAAATTGTCAGCAAAGGCTTTACAGAGGGGTATTATTACAAGCCCCGTGTGGATATGGAAGTCCTGAATGAGTATCATGAAGGACTCATAGCCCTGTCGGCCTGCCTGGCGGGGGAAGTGCAGAGATATATCGCAAAGGGGCAGCCTGAAGAGGCCAGGAAAGCGGCCAGGAAATATGAGACATGCTTTGGGAAGGGCAATTATTTTCTGGAACTTCAGGATCACGGATATCCGGAACAGAGACAGGTGAACACGGAATTGCTGAAGATGAGCAGGGAATTGGACATACCCCTGGTAGCCACCAACGATGTCCATTATACTTATGAAAATGACGCCGATTCCCATGACATATTGCTCTGTCTTCAGACCGGCAAGAAACTGGCGGATGAAAACAGAATGCGATATGAGGGCGGGCAGTATTACGTCAAAAGTGAAGAGGAAATGAGGGCATTGTTTCCCTATGCGCTGGAAGCTTTGGAGAATACAGGTCGTATTGCCAAACGCTGTAATGTGGAGATAGAATTTGGAGTGACTAAGCTGCCCAGGTATGAAGTGCCGGAAGGGTATGACTCCTGGGGGTATCTGAACAAACTCTGCGCCGACGGGCTTTCGGAGCGTTATGGTGATGTAAATCAGCCTGCTGGAACCACAGGACAGACATTGCGGGAGCGGCTGGAATATGAGCTTTCTGTCATTCGTGCCATGGGATATGTGGACTATTTTCTGATTGTGTGGGATTTCATTAATTATGCCAGAGAGAACGGGATTCCCGTCGGCCCGGGGCGGGGTTCCGCTGCCGGAAGCATCGTATCTTACAGCTTGAAGATTACCAATATAGACCCTATCCGCTATGATTTGCTTTTTGAGCGGTTTCTGAATCCGGAGCGTGTGTCCATGCCCGATATTGATGTTGACTTCTGCTATAACCGCAGGCAGGAGGTGATTGATTATGTGAGCAGGAAATATGGGGCGGAAAAAGTGGTGCAGATTGTGACTTTTGGTACGTTGGCGGCTAAGGGTGTCATACGGGATGTGGGACGTGTGATGGATCTGCCCTATGCCATGGTGGATTCCATTGCCAAAATGGTACCCAAAGAATTGAATATTACCATTGACAAGGCGTTGGAGAAGAACCCCGAACTGCGGGCCCAATATCAGCAGGACGAACAGGTACGTCATCTGATTGATATGAGCAAACGCTTGGAAGGCCTGCCCAGACATGCTTCCATGCATGCGGCAGGGGTGGTCATCTGTCCCGAAGCGGCGGATGAATTCGTACCCCTCTCAAGGGGCAGCAACGGTACCATAACCACACAGTTTACCATGACCACATTGGAAGAGCTGGGGCTTTTGAAAATCGATTTCCTGGGACTGCGTACACTTACGGTCATTCACGACGCAGTGAAATATGTGGAGCAGACCACGGGAAAACACATGGATATTGACCATCTTGACTATGGGGATGAAAAAGTTTATGCTTCCATTGGTTCCGGAAAAACGGATGGCATTTTCCAGTTGGAAAGCGGGGGGATGAAAAGCTTTATGAAGGAGCTTCGGCCCAGGAGCCTGGAAGATATTATAGATGGTATCTCCCTCTATCGCCCTGGTCCCATGGATTCCATACCAAAATATTTGAAAAACAGGAATGAACAATCTTCCGTCACTTACGCCTGTCCTCAGCTGGAACCCATATTAAAACCCACCCATGGCTGCATTATCTATCAGGAGCAGGTGATGCAGATTGTACGTGACCTGGGGGGATACACCATGGGGCGCAGTGATTTGGTGCGCCGTGCCATGAGCAAAAAGAAGCATTCCGAGATGGAGAAGGAGCGGACCAACTTTATCTATGGAAATGAGGCCGAGGGTGTTCCGGGATGTGTCTCAAAGGGAATTGGAGAACAGGTTGCCAACAGTATTTTTGATGATATGATTGATTTTGCGGAATATGCCTTTAATAAGTCACATGCGGCAGGTTATGCGGTTGTGGCATACCAGACGGCGTATCAGAAATATTATTATCCTGTGGAGTTTATGGCGGCGCTTTTGACCTCCGTAATTGATAACCCCAAAAAGGTGGCGGAATATATTCTGACTTGCCGCAATATGGGAATTCGTCTTCTTCCCCCTGACATCAACCGGGGACAGAAGGGGTTTTCCGTTCATGAAGGCTGCATTCAGTATGCCCTGAACGCCATCAAAGGTGTGGGCGGTCCGGTGATTGACGATATTGCCAGGGAGCGTGAGGAGGGAGGAATCTTTGCCAATCTGAAAGATTTTATTACCAGAACCATTGAAAAAGACGTGAACAAACGTATTGTGGAGAACCTGATAAAATCCGGTGCCCTGGACAGTCTGGGGGGAAACAGAAAACAGTTTATGATGGTATATGGACAAATCATAGACCATATTGCCAAAGACAGGAAAACCAATCTCACGGGGCAGCTGTCTCTGTTTGATATAGCGGAGGATTCTCAGAAAGAGGAATTTGATCTTCGGATGCCGGATACGGAAGAGTATGAAAAGGATATGCTGCTTTCTTTTGAGAAGGAAGTGCTGGGGATATATCTGAGCGGACATCCCCTGGAAACAGAACAGGAATTGTGGCAGAAGTTCATCACCAATACTACCAATGATTTCCTGTTGGACGAAGAATCGGGGATTGTGCAGGCAGAGGGACAGTATGAGGCAGTGATCGGCGGAGTGATTGCGAATAAGACGATAAAATATACAAAGAATGATAAGGTGATGGCATTTTTAAATCTGGAAGATATGGTGGGAAATGTGGAGGTGGTTGTATTTCCGGGGCAATATGAACGATACAGCGCAATTCTTGCGGAGGATGCCAAAATCTTTGTCAAGGGCAGGGTGGCCGTGGAAGAAGAAAAAGATGGCAAGCTTATTTGTGAACAGATTGTCACGTTTGCGGAGGCTGCTCAGATGAAAGACGGCCCGTTGTTCCACGGCAGGGCCGACCGGGGCGGGTACAGGAATTTCAGCGGAAGAAAACCGGCGTCGGGGAACAGAGAAAAAGACGGGACGGAGAAGGGGAATGGAATGTCCCAGAGGGAGCAGAAGGGCAAAGCCGAGAGGCAGGGAAAGGTTCCGGAGGGAATTTGGATTCAGTTTCCCAACGCCCAGGAGTACAAGGCGAGAGAACAGGAACTTTTGGCCGCAATTGCGGATTCCGATGGAAATGACGATGTGGTGATATTTCTGCGGGAAACCAAGGCGTATAAGCCACTGCCTCCCAACCGCCGTGTAAACGCCGACAAGGAGCTGCGGCAGAAGCTGGCGGAACTGTTTGGGCAGGAGAATGTGAAACAAGTGTAACAAAGCGTGAATCAGCGGAACTGTTTGGGCAGCGCAAAACTCCTATTGAAAAGAGAGACAAAATGGAATAAAATAGGAAAGAAAAAGAAACGGGAACAGGAGGTCAGGTCATGTCAAATGAAGTAAAGACAATTGCGGTATTGACAAGCGGAGGGGATGCGCCGGGTATGAACGCAGCAATACGTTCCGTGGTGCGCACCGCTATTTTCAGAGGGGTGAAAGTAAAGGGAATCAAGAAGGGCTATAATGGCTTGCTCAATGAGGATATTATTGAAATGGAGCCCCGGCATGTATCCGATATTATCCAGAGGGGCGGTACGGTTCTGGGCACGGCAAGATGCCTGGAATTCACGAAACTTGAATATCAGCAAAAGGGCGTGGAAATCTGTAAAAAACATGGTATTGACGGAATTGTGGTAATCGGCGGCGATGGTTCATACCGGGGAGCCCAGGCTCTTTCAAGATTGGGTATCAATACGGTGGGAATTCCCGGAACCATAGATCTGGACATTGCCTGTACGGAATATACCATAGGTTTTGATACGGCGGTCAATACGGCCATGCAGGCAATTGACAAGGTAAAAGACACCTCTTCCTCCCATGAGCGTTGCAGTATCATCGAGGTTATGGGACGTCATGCGGGGTATATCGCTCTGTGGTGTGGTATCGCAAACGGCGCGGAGGACATTCTTCTGCCTGAGAGATACCATTATGATGAGCAGGAGATAATTAATAATATTATCGGAAGCCGTAAAAAGGGCAAGACCCATCATCTGATTATCAATGCGGAGGGAATTGGTCATTCCACTTCCATGGCAAGAAGGATTGAGGCGGCTACAGGCATTGAAACCAGAGCTACCATTTTGGGATACATGCAAAGAGGCGGAAACCCCACCGCCATGGATCGTTTTTATGCGTCCATTATGGGGGCATATGCGGTGGATATTATGCTTCAGGGCAAGACCAACCGTGTGGTGGGGTACAGGCAGGGCAAGTTTACGGATTTTGATATTGAAGAGGCTTTGCGGATGCAGAAGGGCATTGATGAGTATCAGTATGAGATAGCGAAAGTTCTCACCATTTGACGGTATGAATGTCCGGGGATAAGCAGGTTCCAACAGAGTTTCCATCAGGATTTGATAAGTATAAACTGGCAGATGCCGGGGCAGGAGGATAAAATGATTACCAGCAGCGCGAATCCCAAAGTGAAACAGGTGGCTCTGTGGCAGGCGAAGGGAAAAGAAAGGCGCAGGGCAGGGGTTTTTCTGACAGAAGGTTTTAAGATGTTTGAAGAGGCGCCGGAGGAAAGGCTTAGGGAAGTGTATCTTACTTCTGAGGCGTTGGAGAAAGTTTCCGAAACTCCTGGCATGAAGGAAAAGCTTATGCGCGCAGGGTATGAGGAAGTGACGCCGGAGGTATTCCGCAAAATGTCCGATACCCAGACCCCCCAGGGGATACTGTGTGTGGTGGAAAGGCCGGAATATGAATTGGAGCGGCTGCTCACAGTACCCCGGCCGCTGCTGTTGGTGGTGGAAGGACTTCAGGACCCCGGCAATCTGGGCGCCATTGTCAGAACCGGTGAGGGCGCAGGCGTCACGGGGATAATTATGAGTGTGGGAACGGTGGATATATTTCATCCCAAAACCATCCGGGCCACCATGGGGTCTATTTACCGTGTGCCTTTTGTATGGGCGGAGGATTTGACAAAGGTGATGGGGATGCTGCGGGAGAAGGGGATTCATAGTTTTGCGGCGCATTTGGAGGGGAAACGGTACTATGACAGCTTTTCCTTTCGGGAGGGCACTGCCTTTTTGATTGGAAATGAAGGGGCCGGATTGGGGAGAGAACTGGCCCGGAGGGCGGATGACTATCTGAAGATACCCATGGAAGGAAAGGTGGAGTCATTGAATGCGGCCATTGCTGCGTCCCTGCTGATGTATGAGGCGCATCGGCAGCGGAATGGGTCCAGTGATACATTGAACTGATATTTTCCCAAACGGCCGGGGCGGTGACGGAATTTATGATTTTCAGGATAAGGGAGTCGTGTGATGATCGGATTTATCGGATTGGGTAATATGGCATCTGCCATGATTGGCGGGATACTGAAAAAGGGACTGGCAGAATCCGCTGAAATAATAGGATCTTGCAGGACGGAAGCCACAAGGAAGCAGATAAGAGACAAATATGGCATCAGGACGGTGTCGGACAACAGGCAGGTGGCCAATGGGGCGGATATATTGATTCTGGCTGTAAAACCAAATGTGCTTCAGGAAGTGATTCGGGAGATACGCATGGAAGTCAGTTCCCACTGTCTGGTGGTAAGCATAGCGGCGGGACGGAGCCTGGAATGGTTGAAAGAGGCATTTGACAGGCCGGAAGTAAAGGTGATTCGCTGTATGCCCAATACACCGGCATTGGTATTGGAGGGGTGTACCGGCATCTGCGCCGGGGATGAAGTAACCCGGGAGGAACTTGAAAGGGTTGTGGAATTGGCGGAGTCCTTCGGAAAGGCGAGTATGGTTCCGGAGCGTCTCATGGATGCGGTGGTGGGCGTCAGCGGAAGTTCTCCGGCCTATGTCTTTCTGTTCATTGAAGCCATGGCGGACGGTGCGGTGGCAGCGGGGATGCCGAGAAAGCAGGCGTATGAATTCGCGGCCCAGTCAGTGCTTGGAAGCGCTAAAATGGTATTGGAGACAGGGCTGCACCCCGGGGTGCTGAAAGATATGGTATGTTCTCCCGGAGGCACCACCATACAGGCAGTGAAAGTATTGGAAGAGAAAGGTCTTCGCAGCGCAGTTATGGATGCTGTGGAAGCTTGCGTTGAACAATCCAGGAAAATGTGACAGTTCTCCTTTTTAAAAAGGGGATGATTATAGAAAAAGAGTTAGCTGTATCGTAAAGCAGCTAACTCTTTTTATGTACACGGCATCTAAAGGAGGAATGTCAGCAGGAGCTGACGGATGCCCGGCTCGCAGGCAGGAGAGGAACCTGCCTGCGGTTTAAGGCTGCGTTTGAACCGAGGCGGTATTTTCGGATGTATAGTACTGTGCCTGCGCAGTCCAGAGTTCGTGATATTTTCCGTTTTCTACAGCGAGAAGCCCTTCATGGCTGCCCTGTTGAACCACCGTTCCCTTGTCAAATACGCAGATTTCGTCGCAGAAGCGGCAGGAAGACAGACGGTGGCTGATGTAAATTGCCGTTTTGTCTTCAATAATTTCGTTGAATTTACTATAAATTTCAGCCTCAGCGATGGGATCTAAAGCTGCGGTGGGTTCGTCCAGGATGATAAAGGGAGCGTTTTTATAGAGGGTTCTGGCCAGGGCAATTTTCTGTTTTTCTCCTCCTGACATGTCCACGCCTTCCTTGCTGAACGTTTTGGAAAGGTATGTCTCGGTGCCCAGCGGAAGATTTTTCAGCCGCTCTTCAAGGCCGGCCTTTTTCAGGCATTCTTCCACACGGGCTTTGTCATATTCTTCCCCTGACGCCACATTTTGGCCCAGTGTAAAATCTGTCAAAGTAAAGTCCTGGAACACCACGGAGAATATGGAGAGATATTCTTCGTAGCGGTATTGCCGGATGTCAACGCCGTTTAGGAGAATGACCCCTTCCGTAGGGTCGTAAAGACGGCAGAGAAGCTTGATGAAGGTGGTCTTACCGGAGCCGTTCTGTCCCACCACGGCCAGCCTTTTCCCTACCTGGAACTTCAGGTTGATGTGGCGCAGTGTATATTGTTCACAGCCGGGATACCGGAAGGATACATCCTTAAATTCGATTTCATGAGTTCCGTTATCGAGACTTGTGACCTTCATATCTCCCTGGTACATGGAATTTTCCATATCCAGGAAATCAAAATTCATCTTCAGGAATGAGGCGTGGTTGCGTGCCTGCCCCAGCACCTGAAACAGAGAGGCTACTTTGCCTGAGAGGTTGGAGATGGCGGAGATATATTGTGTCACCATTCCCAATCCGAACGCTCCCGCCCATGCCTTGGTACATACAAACACATAGACTATGCCGGAAAAGAGGATGGAAAAGATGGAAGAAAGCACATACCATACTCCCATTTTTCCTCTGCTCAATTTGGCGTAAAGGCCATTGGAATGGAAGGTGCCTTCCTTGTCTGCGTTGATTTTTTGGCAGAGAATATCCTGGCGGTACATGCGTACATCCTCGGCTTTATCCGTTCTTTTTCCCAGGTAGCCATAAAATCCAAACAGACGGTTGCTAAGATTGTGGTTTCCTGCGTTTTCTGCCCAGACGGCATCCGCTTTTACTACGAACAGAGGGGACAGGTATGTCACTCCCAGCAGCACTCCTATGATTAAGAGAATAAACAGCGGGCTGTTCAATGCGGTCAGCGGTCCTGCGTTTTCCGGCACCTTACTGGTAAACAGGCTCACCGTCAGGCTGACGCCGCTGAACAGGGAGATGACTCCTGACAATATCATGTCATAGAACCAAATGACTCTGCGAAGGCTTCTGCCTCCGGAGTTGGCATACTGTTCCAGTGATTCCAGCTGTTCGTGGGTTTGGGTATTATCTACCAGACTGTAATCCATACACATCATTTTGTCCGCGCGAATCTGCCGCTCCAGCCAATATAGAAATTGATCTTCTACTCTGAAATGTCTGCGGGTCAGGGAAGAGACAAGCCCTAAAAGTAAGGAAAAAATCAGAGTAAACCCAACCAGTTCCATCAGCCTTTGGGGATTTCTGGCTCCTGACAGCTCCTCAATAATCCGGGCTGAGAGGTAGATGTGTATAAAAGGGGTAATCGCCGTGTAAATGGTGTAAAAGGTATGGATGAAGAGCATATGGGGGCGATAATGGTAAAAAAGCTTCAGGGCTTTTCTGGTAATAATCCAAGTTTCTTTCCAGGACAGGAGTTCTTTTTTGTTTTTCTTTTTTTCATACATTGGCGGGTTCCTCCTCTCTGTAATATTTGCTTTGCACCTCAAAAAGCTCTGCGTATACGGCGCCTTTTTGAAGAAGCGATTCATGGGTGCCTTCCTCGGCAATGCCCCCGTCGGCAATCAGGACAATGCGGTCACAGAACCTGGTGGAGGCAAGCCGGTGGGAAATATATATGGAGGAACGGTTTTGCGTCATATCATTGTATTTCTGATATAGCTCAGACTCGGCGATGGGGTCTAAGGCGGCGGTGGGTTCATCCAATATGACAATGGGTGTGTCCTTGTACAGTGCCCTTGCCAGCATGAGACGCTGGGTCTCTCCGCCGGAGAGCATTATGGCGTCTAAGTGGATTTCACGGTTCAGCTTAGTCTCATAACCTTCCGGGAGGGATTCTATTTTCTCTGTCAGAGACGCTTTCTCCACACAGTTCCTGACACGTACCATGTCAATCTCATCCTCCGACTGGGCCACATTGACTGCAATGGAGGCAGCCAGAAGGCTGAAGTTCTGGAAAACGGTGGAGAAAAGTTTGTAGTAATCCAGGCGGTTGTATTCCCGGATGTCTCTGCCGTTTAGCAGGACGTGTCCCTGGGTGGGGTCCAGCAGGCCGCAGAGCAGTTTGACAAGAGTGGTTTTGCCCGCCCCGTTCAAACCCACGATGGCCAGCTTCTCTCCAGGATGGAGAGTGAGGCAGATGTCGGTAAGGGTATCTTTTTCCGCTTCTGGATAGCGAAAGCTTACATGATCCAGGCAGAGTTCACAGGGGCTGCCGGACGCTATCTGAAGAGGTTCACCACCCTGAATCTGAAAGGTTTCAGGGTATTCCAGGCACTCTCTGACAAGGGATATATCAATACTTTCCTTATGCAGGTTCAGCAGGCCGTTCAGTATACCGCCCACCCATCCGTTAAAACTTCCTGCTGCGCTGAAGTATAACAGGAACATGGAAATGCTTAAGTCATTGTTTAAGACCAGGTTAATCAAATAGGCGTAGACAACGCCGTTTCGCAGGAAGGTCAGTATTAAGTCTGCAATGCCGGACCATACAAGGACATTTTGTTCCCGCATCAGATATGCCAGATATGCCTTAATGGACTTGTCAACAATTTCCTGGAACCAGGGGCGCAGGCCAAACAGCCGAATATCTTTTGCCATGGATTGATTTCTTGCGTTGTTCTGCACATAACCCAGTTTGTCCAGAATCTTGCTCAATTCTTCCTTGTGTTTATAGCCATAGTTATTCAGGGGCTTGCTGATGCAATAGCCAATAAGACTGGTCATAAGGGAAACACCAATAACTACAGGAGGAAGGGCTGACATCATGAGAAGATAGATGACAAAGCCCAGGATATTCTTATAGAGGTTTTGCATGGTACTCCATATGTGTTCCGTTGCCCTGTTGTTTCCGCATGTGGCGTCATTGGTTTTTGTCATCAGTTCCTGGAAGTCTTTTTTGCCAAGGTTCGGGTAGGAAGTAGTACATGCCTTGGTGTTGAGTCGTGAGATGATGGCCGAACGCAGGGTCACTTGTCCATAGAGCTGGTTGTTGCCGATGTAGGTGGAAGAGGCATGCAGGAACATGCTCAGGACGATGAAGCCCAGAATGGTCAGAAGCAATGTTTGCAGAGGCGCATGTCTTTCCACAGTCCCCAGAATCACGGGGGTGATTAACAGTTGTGTCAGGTTGAGGGCCACAGCCAGGGTAGCGCTCAAAAAGCAGAGGATTGGCACCTTTTTCTCCTGCTCTGCCCAGGACAATTTCAACATCCACCAGACATTCTGAACCATGTTGAATTTTGGTTTGGGCGGTTTTTCTTTTGGTTTTTTAGAAGTTTTTTGCGTTTCTTCCGTCATTGTTCATGACCTCCTTTGGAAAAGATTATGATGCGCAGTGAGCCAACAGAATGTGTGATGTCCAATAATCGTTATGGAGTGCAGAATGGCTGCTGTTTGCTTTTGCAAAATAATTATATCATATTTTAGAAAATAAGAAAGACCAAATGTTCTTTTTATGTAAAGTTATAATTATTGATTGGTTTATCTATGGCAGCATCCTTTTCTGGCCTGTGGATTTTGGAGATAGTTCACTTCTGTGCTTATATTTATATAGTGTCTGAAAATGGAAAAAGGTTGGTGTGTTTTTTGATTTTTCTAGAGTGTGTTTGAAAATTGCTTTCTGACAGCTGTGCGTCACAATTTGCGGTAGATTGGACCCGAAGGAGGGAAGCGTAGTGGGCTGCGTTGACCGAATGAGGGCCAAATATACCGCAAAGTGGGGCGTGCAGATGGCGGGAATGAATTTTCAAACATGTACTAAGGAATATTGACTGGCTGTTTTTTGAAATAACATCAAGAAGTATGTTCTATGATTTGACAGGTTCTGTAATTTATTGTAGATTAAATAAATAATAACAAGCGATTTTGAATTTTCCGGTTAAGAAATGTCAAGCGGACAAGTTCCCGCAAGCGGGCAAGTTCCCACAAGTGGGAACTGGAATAGGAGAACAGGTGATGGAGAGAAGTGAAAAGGTTGAATTGACTGCATTGTGTTTGGTGTATAATGAAGAGGCGTATTTGTTGCAGGATCGTGTATCAGAAGACTGGAAGGGGTATACTTTGCCGGGGGGACATATCGAAAAGGGCGAGTCGATTGTTGACGCCATAGTCCGTGAAATGAAAGAGGAGACAGGTTTGACAATTCTGAATCCAAGACTATGCGGTGTAAAACAATTTCCCATACAGGACGGAAGGTACCTGGTATTTCTTTTCTGCGCAAATAAATATGAAGGAGAATTGATTTCATCAGAAGAAGGAGTTATGCATTGGGTAAAGAAGGAAGAATTATCCAATGTAAATCTGGTAAGCGATTTTAAGGAATTACTGGAAGTGATATTGGATGAGAATCTGAATGAATTCCAATATATCATTGAAAATGGTAAGTGGACAGTGGTTTTAAAATAATTTCCCTTTGGGAGATATTTGATTCGGGTGTTTTTTGCTGATGCCGACAGCGCTGGACATATGGGAATTATATAATTACTAAGAAATAAAAATAGTACTTGACTGAGAAGAGAAATTATAGTACAATTTACATTAGCTATAGCGAATTAAAATAATGCTACAACAATCCGGATGAGAAATGCAAAGAAAAAACTTAAAACAGTTCTGGAATCGGAACAGGTGCTCACAGGTGGGGATTAGTTCCCACTTGTGGGAGGAATAAAAGGGAGAATGCGCTAATGAAGAAAGAAATCTGTGACGTATATGGGAAAGTGTATTGATTATGTCAATAGGGCAGTTGAAATGGATTGCGCTTGTTTGTATGTCCCTTGACCACATAGGGGAGTTTATACCACAGGCCCCTGTGTGGCTGCGCTATATTGGCCGATTGGCACTGCCTCTGTTTTTTTATTGCAGCGCATGGGGGTTTTATTATACCCACGACAGAAAAAAATATCTTACCCATATGTATGCGTTCAGTGTGCTGATGG
Source organism: uncultured Acetatifactor sp. (assembly GCA_910586435.1). Lineage (GTDB taxonomy): Bacteria > Bacillota > Clostridia > Lachnospirales > Lachnospiraceae > Acetatifactor. Next base: position 16,355 of record CAJUGT010000066.1, read on the forward strand.
GGGCGGGCAACCTTTTCCTTTCCTATTTTATGAACAGGGGCAGGGGAAATGAGCTGCTGAATAATATCTTTACCACCATATTTTTGGGATGCTTTATCGTTTATATATGGGAATCCGCAGGGAATTGGAAGAAAAGGACAATGTACTTTGTGCTTTTTGCGCTGTATCAGTTTATAGTGGAATTGTTGTGCGTAATTCTGACGGAACCATGGCTCTCTGCTGAGTTGTATTACGCATGCGGTACGGTGTTTGGAATTTGTAAACTTACAGAAGGGGGCATATTATTTGTATTATATTTTGTATGTGTCTATTTCCTGAAAGAGAGAAAAATTCCGTTATCGCTATTTACGGCCACCTTTTCAGGATGCATTTTACTTCTGGTGACTCGCGACTGGCCTTATTATCGGGGCCCCCTGCTGTATTTACTGCCATTTACATGGAACCAATGTTTAATGGTAACGGTGATTCCGTTTTATTTCCTGTACAATGGAACCAGGGGGACATACAGGAAGACTTTCTTTTATGTCTTTTATCCTCTGCACATATGGATACTTTTTGTCATAGGCTATTTTATTCAAAATAAAGCATTATAAACATATGTATTTTTATGTGTTGTACAAGGGAGCCGCTGCCAGGGAAGGGGCTACAACAAATAACAGTCCGGCAGGAAGAGGGAGTTCAGGACTTTTCTCTTTCTGCCGGATGTTTGATACATAGTCAGGATAAAAAATGTCAGGAAAAGAAGGAAAAAATATGCGGCAATTTATTCCCGCGGGCAATGAGCCAAGCGGCCGTGCTTGCACGGACAGTTGGCGAATGCCGCAAGGGTCAAATACCCCGCCCCTTGGGGCGTTGCAAGCTTGATACCCCGTTGCTTGCAGCGGGGTCTTTGATTGAGCCGTCTGGCAGCCGCTTTTCATAGGAGGCAGAAGTTAATGAAGAAAAAACTATTATTTTTTACGTTTGTCTTTGTTATTGCCATAAGTATAAAAAATGCTGTTTTTGCGGAAGACAGGTTTGGCGATATGGTAAATCTTACAACGAAATGTCCTGCGGGGGAAGAAGTAAGCGTATATGGAATAGATATGCCTGATTCGGAAGATTATGTGAATCTGAACCAGAAGACGCTGGAATTTTCGGGAAAAGAAAATTCGGAACTGTTGTATACGAATCAATATTTTACAGGTGTATCCGCCATAAATTTTAAGATAACAAACCATAACAGCTCCAGACTGATTATAAAATTTTACGACATATGGAATTTGATTGGCATAAATTGTGATGAGATTCTTATTGAAGCAAATTGTACCCTTTCCGGAACGAGGAGCGGGTTTGACGCAGAGCATTATTATTATGTGTCATTTGAATATGTAGGGGATGGGGAAGGAAATAGATGGTAGTTATGTCAACAGGGCAGTTGAAATGGATTGCGCTTGTTTGTATGTTCATTGACCACATAGGGGAGTTTATACCACAGGCCCCTGTGTGGCTGCGCTATATTGGCCGATTGGCGTTGCCTCTGTTTTTTTATTGCAGCGCATGGGGGTTTTATTATACCCACGACAAGAAAAAATATCTGCTCCATCTGTATGCATTCAGCGTGCTGATGGGGACAGGCAACTTTTTCCTTTCCTATTTTATGAACAGGGGAATGGGTGTGTATTTATTGAATAATATTTTTACTACCATATTTCTGGGATGCTGTATCGTTTATTTATGGGAATCTGCGATAAATTGGAGGGTAAGGATAAGGTACTTTCTGCTGTATGCGCTGTATCAAATAGTTGCTTTCTTTATATGTGTGATTTTGACAGAACCATGGAGGCCATGGCTTATGTATGAATTACACTACACTTGTGGCACGATATTTGGAAGCTGTATTTTTACAGAGGGAGGCATTTTGTTTGTATTATATTTTATATGTGTATATTTTCTGAAAGAGAAAAAACTTCTGTTATCCTTATTCACATGCGCCTTTGCGGGATTGCTTGTTTTTCTGGATACACGCAGCTGGCCGCCTTGGGGTCCTGTACTTTATTTATTCCCCTTTTCAGGGTATCAATGGTTGATGGTAACGGTGATTCCATTTTATTTCTTATACAATGGAACCAGGGGGACATACAGGAAGACTTTCTTTTATGTCTTTTATCCGCTGCACATATGGATACTTTTTGTCATGGGTTATTTTATCCAAAATAAAGCATTATAAACATATGTATTTTTATGTGTTGTACAAGGGAGCCGCTGTCAGGGAAGGGGCTGCAAAAAATAACTCCCTTTTCAGAACTGTGTGTCCGCTGAAAACGAGCCTGTAAATATATATGCGGGTTGCAGGCAAATATTTTACAATGAAATATATAAAAACAGAATCTAAGGAGGTATTCATTTATGGGTAAGACTTTTGAGGAAATGGAAGATATGTACAGAGAGGTTGTGAAAAGATTTCATAAGATTGAGTTACAGGAGTGGAAGGCAGAAGGTGCAATGATTGAACTGGTAAAGCAGGTCGGTGAATTGGCAAAGCAAGTTATGATTAAAGAAAGATATTATGCTTTAGAAGGGGAAGTGTCCAATGTTGACGAGCGTTTGGGCAATGAGATGGCCGATGTAGTTGCGCAAATTATGAGATTAGCTGATTACTACAAAATTGATTTAGAAAAAGCTTTTATTGAGGCAAGAGAAGATGAAGATAGATACTTAAAATTAAGAGGTGTCTAAATTCTATTTTACAAAACTGCCCTTACCCTGGCTGCTATCCCTTTTCAGAAAAACGGAACAAGCCATTTGGCGCTATTGGGGCTGAACAATAACTATTCTGTTACCACAAAATTAAGAAATTTCAGGAGAAACTTGACAATCTCTTTAACATCTGATATAATCCCTGTAACAAATTTAATAACTTTGTAATATTTTTCTTAATAAACGGAATGATTTTGCAAAGAAATGTAATTTGTTGAATGGAGGAAAAGAAGATGGCGAAGAGCAAAAAAGTGTCTGCCGCAGTGATGGGGCTTATGGTTTTATCCCTTGGTCTGCATGCGGGCATGGTTGTACAGGCACAGGAAAACAACGGCCTGGAACAACTTCGCGGAGGTGTGGCGGCCGTGCTGAATCCAGGTACGTCAAACTCTGTTGACATTGTAAATGCTACCGCGAAAGAATTGAATCTTGAACTTGTGGAACAAAAGGAAGAGTCACAGGTGGGCAGGCTTGTGATGGCAAATGTATCAAATTCATTAAATGTGCGTGCCGAAGCCGATGAAGCTGCCGAAAAAGTGGGAATGTTATATAAGGACTGCGGCGGTACGATAATTGAAAGAAAAGACGGATGGACAAAACTTCAGTCAGGCAATATAATCGGATGGGCTTCTGATGAGTATCTGCTTTTTGACCAGGAGGCACAGGAACTGGCCAACAGTGTTGGCAAAATGGTTGCCACCATAGATACGGAAGCGCTTCGGGTAAGATCGGAACCCAATACGGAAGCGGAAGCATACGGTGTCTTCCCCAAGGGAGAAGTGGTTGAGGTCCTGAGAGAGGGCGAAGACGGATGGATCTGTGTGGATTATGAAGGGAACGACGGTTATGTGTCCGCGGAATATGTGGTGTTGGATTTCCTGATTGATGCCGGGGAAACTGTTGATGAAATAGAAGCTCGGGAAAGAGAAGAGGAAGAGGCAAAACGTCATGTGAAATATGGCGAGTTTTCAACGGATGTGGATACGACAATGCTTCTGGCAGCGTTGATTCAGTGTGAGGCCGGCGGTGAAATTTATGAAGGTCAGGTTGCGGTAGGGGCTGTTGTTATGAACAGAGTCAGAAGCTCCGCATACCCCAATACCATTCATGGTGTAATTTACGCATCAGGGCAGTTTACACCGGCAATGACAGGCAAGCTGGATCAGGTATATACTTCCGGAAATATTTATGAAAGTTGTGTCAGAGCCGCAAAGGATGCTCTGGCGGGAACTTCCAATGTGGGTGATTTGACTCACTTCCGCCGCAATAACGGTCGGGAAGGGCTTGTCATTGGCAATCATGTGTTCTATTAAATATGACAGGATCTATTTTCAAAAAAGATTTGTGACAGTACGGCATTGTGTTTCCACAATGCCGTCTTTGATTGTGGCGCCGGCATGGATTTTGCCATGGAAAGGGCATATACTATATTAAGGAGCTTCCTGTATAATTCAAATATAGGGAATTCCAAGAAAGAAGGTTGAGA
>CAJUGT010000067.1:0-11446 GCA_910586435.1 uncultured Acetatifactor sp.
TCATGAAATTTGCTCTCGTGTACCTTCGCAACCTCACCTGTCCAGCTAAATATTTTTAATAATTAGATTGACATTTCTTAGCTGGACTATTTTAAGTCGCTGCCAGGCGGCGCTAAAAGGTGTGGTTCCTTGGCGCATACAGGAGAGACAAATTTCATTCGGAAGTACCCAGAGACACTAAGTAGTGTCTCATGAAATTTGCTCTCGTGCGTCTTTGCGCTCCCACCTGTCCAGCTAAACATTTATAATAAATGGCTTGACATTTCTAAGCTGGACTGATGTAAGAGTGTCATCCTTATATATCGACTTTTCTTTGCTTCTAAGTTTAATCAAAAAACAGATAAAATACAAGCGTTTTTGTCGCCACATTTAAACTTTTCCGACTTTATTATGAATTTATCCAGATTTCTTTATAATTTTTTTCATTTTCTATCGGGTTAAATTTTGAAAGTATTGTTATACTTATCTTGTCCCAGAGGAAAGTTATGACAGTGGGACAGGGAGGGAAAAGTATGCAATTTACGGATCATAAGCTATTGTCAGAATGTCTGATAAAAAATATTGGATGCAGAGAACTGGAGGAATATCATCATTGGTTTGTTCTGGGCTCCATGCTGCCGGACGCAAACTTGTTCTCTTATCTGGAAGGGGTTCTGAAAGGATATCCGTTTCAAATGCATTTTACGGCAAACGCGTCTGCCAGGATACAAAAGATGATACGAAGACTGATAGGAAAGAAAAGGTTTACATGGCTGGACTACTACAGAATGGGGGTACTCACACATTATCTGGCAGATTCCTTCACATTTCCTCACAATGAAATTTTTCAGGGAACTATGATGGAACATGCGGTGTATGAAGGGAAAATATTGCATCCCCTATTAAAATGCGCAGTAGTGCAGGAGATTTCGGGAGTGGGTACCGGAAGAATGGATACCGAAAGAGCGGATATCGGAAGAGTGGATACCGAAAGAGCGGACATCGGAAGAGTGGATACCAAAAGAGCGGACATCGGAAGAGTGGATACCAAAAGAGCGGACATTGGAAGAGTAGATACCGAAAGAGCGGACGTCGGAAGAGTAGATACCAAAAGAGCGGATACCAAAAGAATGGACATCGGAAGAGTGGACGACCCATGGGAATTATGGAAAAAAGCACATGGGGAATACCTCAGAAAAGAACCGTCTCCACAAAATGATATTTACTACATTATCTCCATATGTGGGCAAATATGCGGGCATCTGCTTCCCTCAAAGGAGCCTGTTATGTTTGAAAATCCGCTGCCGGATATATTATTACAATGAGAGTAGGGAATAGCGCATTCAGTGAAATTTACTGCCCCAGACTTCGGTTTTGCCGAGTTTTTCTATAATCATCAAAACGAAAATTGGCATAATGCCGGAAAGAGGACAAGGTTGTGGAAATAAAATATTCTGAAGATAAGACAACCCGGGAAAATGAAGAACATACGGAAGAGCATCCCTGCCGGGAAAGTGAAGAAGGTCTTGAGGAGCATTCCTGCCGGGAAGGCGAAGAACAACTGGAGGAGTATCCCAGCCGGGAAAGCGAAGACCGTCCGGAAGAGCATTTCTGCCGGGAAGGCGAAGACCGTTCGGAAGAGCATCCCAGCCGGGACAGCGAAGAATATCCAGAAAGCGGCGCTTGCCCTGTGGGGCTGACAATTCAAGAGGTGAATGAAAGGATAGAACAGGGGCAGGTAAACAGGGTTCATATTACAACGGATAAAAGTGTATGGAAAATTATACAGTCAAATGCCCTGACATATTTTAATTTGATTTTCCTGATAATAGCAATATTGTTATGTCTGGTTGGGTCGTATAGGAATCTTACTTTCCTTCCGGTGGTGATAATCAATACTGTGGTGGGGATTGTGCAGGAGCTGCGGGCAAAACGTACACTGGATAAAATGAATATGTTAAATGCGCCCCATTCCATAGTTGTCAGGGATGGTACCCAATCTCAAATCTTATCAGAAGATTTGGTTAGGGATGACTGTGTTTTACTGCGGGCAGGGAATCAGATTTGCGCAGATGCTGTTGTGGCACAGGGAAGTATTTATGTAAATGAAGCTTTGCTCACCGGGGAAGCGGAGGAGATTAAAAAAGAGGTTGGTGACAAGCTGTTGTCTGGAAGTTTTGTTGTATCAGGACAATGTTATGCCAAAATGGAATGTGTGGGAAAGGACTCTTATATTTCCAGGCTTACAGCGGAGGCGAAAGCTATGGGAGAAGGGGAGCAGTCGGGGATGCTGCGCTCTTTGAACCAGTTGGTAAAATGGGTGGGCATTATTATAATACCGGTTGGGGCTATTTTATTTGCGCAGGCTTATTATGTGAATGAGGAGACTTTTAAAACCAGTATTGTATCCATGATTGCGGCAATAATCGGAATGATTCCGGAAGGGCTTTATTTGCTTACCACAGTTTCTCTGGCGCTGGGAACTATAAGGCTGGGGCAGGAACAGGTTCTTCTGCATGGCATGAAGAGTATTGAAACTCTGGCAAGAGTGGACGTTCTCTGCGTGGATAAAACAGGGACAATTACTGAGCCGGGCATGTGTGTGGAGCAGATAGTGACCAGTGGCGAGAATCCGGAAGGACAGATGAAACTCCCGGAACTGGAACATTTGCTGGCGGAGTATTCCTCAGCCATACAGGATGATAATATGACAATAAAAGCCATACGGGAGTATGTTGCGGCGTTGCCTTTGGTGGCAGAGAAAAGGAAGGATATAAAGTCCGTTCCGTTTTCTTCTACCCGAAAATACAGCATGGTGTCTTTTAAGGATGAAAGTTATATTTTGGGGGCGCCGGAGTCTGTGATGGGAGCACAATACTATAAAGTGGAATCGGAAATTGCCCCTTTTCTGGAAAAAGGCTATCGCATTCTGATGTTGGGGAAAATACAAGGGAATAAGAGCTTAGACAATGGAACCAAAGAAGACGCACTGTACATAGAAGAGTTATCTGAAAGAGACGCACTGCCCGAAGGAGAAGAGTTGTCCCAAAGAGAGGCGCTGCCCGAAGGAGAAGAGTTATCCAAGAGAGATGCACTGCCCGAAGGAGAAGAGTTGTCCCAAAGAGAGGCACTATCCGAAGGAGAAGAGCTGTCCAAGAGAGAGGCACTATCCGAAGGAGAAGAGTTATCCAAAAGAGAGGCGCTGCCCGAAGGAGAAGAGTTATCCGAAAGAGACGCCCTATCTAAAGTAGATGTGCCATTCAAAGAAGCGTTCCCCAAAGGAGTAGTCGTCCCTCTGGGATATGTAATTCTTGCGAATCCCATACGACAAAACGCAAAGGAAACCTTTGATTATTTTAGAAGTCAGGGTGTCGCCATAAAGGTGATTTCAGGGGATCATCCGGCCAGTGTGTCTGAGATTGCGAAAATGGCAGGAATAGAAAATGCTGATGCGTATATTGACGCAAGTGATTTGCTTACGGAGGAAGAAATAGAAAAGGCCGCAGGGAACTATACAGTTTTTGGACGTGTCACTCCAAAACAGAAGCAGATGCTAGTGAAGGCAATGCAAAAGGCAGGCCATACGGTGGCCATGACAGGAGATGGGGTAAATGACATTCTTGCCATGAAGGATGCCGACTGTAGTGTGGCCATGGCCTCCGGCAGTGAAGCCGCAGCTCAGGCGGCGCAGGTTGTCCTTATGGATTCCGATTTTGCTCATATGCCGGAAGTGGTGTTGGAAGGGCGTCGGGTGGTAAATAATATTCAGCGCTCAGCGAGCCTGTTTCTGGTCAAAAATATTTTTTCGCTGTTGCTGGCGGTATTTTCCGCTGTGTTTGCCATTACATATCCCCTGGAACCATCTCAAGTCTCGCTGATTGGAATGTTTACAATCGGGATTCCGGGATTTTTGCTGGCGCTGGAGCCAAATAAGAATCGGATAGAAGGGAATTTTATGAAGAATGTTCTGGTAAAGGCGCTCCCGGCAGGCATAACGGATGTGGTGGCCGTAGGTTCCCTTGTGGTATGTGGCGAAGCTCTTTCATTGCCAAAAACAGATGTTGCTACTGCATCCACCCTGCTTTTGGCCGTGGTAGGATTTATGATACTGGGCAAAATCAGTCATCCTTTTAATAAGATGAAATACGCCATTCTTGCGGTTAATATTGCAGGCCTGCTCTTCTGTGGCATATTTCTCGGCGAACTGTTTGCTATGAGTGAAATGTCTGAAATATGTATTCTTCTAATGATTATTTTTGCCTTTGGAGCAGAATCATTTTTCAGGAATTTAACTCTGGCGGCTGACAAACTTAAAGTAGTATACGCCAACAGGAAATTATGGCGTGACTGGGTGATATTCAAGATATGGAATGTATGATAAATAAATATTTGCATTCCGTTGGTTATATGCTATAATCATGAACAAAGATTGTGAATCCCGGAATGGGCACTGGAATAAAAAGGAGGACTGAAAATGTATTCTTTGGATGAAGTACGGAATATAGACCCGGAAATTGCCCGGGCCATTGAGGACGAACAGGCAAGGCAGAACAGCCATATTGAGCTGATTGCCTCTGAGAACTGGGTGAGCAAAGCAGTGATGGCGGCCATGGGCAGCCCCCTGACGAATAAATATGCGGAAGGCTATCCGGGGAAGAGGTATTACGGCGGATGTGAGTGTGTGGATGTGGTAGAAAACCTGGCAATTGACAGGGCGAAGGAACTGTTTGGCTGTGAATATGCCAATGTACAGCCCCATTCCGGCGCACAGGCCAATATGGCGGTGCAGTTTGCGGTCTGTAAGCCCGGCGACACGATTATGGGTATGAATTTGGATCATGGCGGGCATCTGACACACGGAAGTCCGGTAAATATGTCGGGCAAGTATTTCAATATTGTACCTTACGGAGTAAATGATGAGGGCTTTATTGATTATGACAGATTGCGGGAAATTGCTTTGGAGGCAAAGCCCAAGATGATTATCGCAGGTGCGTCAGCCTATGCGCGAACCATTGATTTTAAGAAGTTCCGTGAAGTCGCCGATGAAGTGGGAGCAGTTTTGATGGTGGATATGGCTCATATTGCCGGCCTTGTGGCGGCAGGACTTCATCCCAGTCCCATACCTTATGCGGATGTAACCACTACCACCACACATAAGACACTGCGGGGACCTCGTGGCGGTATGATTCTGTCCAGCAGCGCCGTGAATGAAAAATACAACTTTAACAAAGCCATTTTCCCGGGCATCCAGGGAGGGCCTTTGATGCATGTGATTGCGGCCAAAGCAGTGTGCTTTAAGGAGGCTCTGGGAGAGGAATTTAAGTCATACCAGAAGAATATCGTTGACAATGCGCAGGCGCTCTGCAAAGGGTTGATGGAGAGAGGAATCCGCATTGTATCAGGGGGTACGGACAACCATCTGATGCTGGTGAATTTGACGAATTTTGGACTTACGGGCAAGGCAGTGGAAAAAATGCTGGATGCGGCAAACATTACCTGCAACAAGAATACCATTCCAAATGATCCCCAATCTCCTTTTGTGACCAGCGGTATACGTCTGGGTACTCCTGCCGTCACTTCCAGAGGAATGAATGCGCAGGATATGGAAAAGATTGCGGAAGCCATTGCGCTTGTGGTCAAGGGCGGCGAAGAGAAAATATCGGAAGCTCGGGCCATTGTGCAGGTATTGACAGACAAATATCCCCTGGTATAGTAAGGGAGAACCGTAATGTGCAGGCAGTATGCAAGTTGCTTTAAAAATTGGGCATTATATTATAAAGATGTGTTAACATTCAGGTGACACTGCATTCAAGGACTATGGCAACATAGTCCTTGAAACATTTTACGCACCCTGGTACATAGATACCGTTCTGTTACTGTGAACGGAGCGGACAGTAACATGGTTCATTGCTGTTTAGACCCAATTGCACCCGGCGGGGTGCCAAAAATGATTTGCTGACTCCAAACTGTGCCAGGACCAGGTACCTATATTGTAAATCTTGCGGAAACACAGGCGTCCGGGGCATGGGGGGTTACGTGAACGCGCCAGAGGGTGCCCTTAGACCGGAGATGAAATCCAGCGTCTACGAAGGATTGGACACAGTACTTTGTGTGTCCTAGCCGCAGTTGACGCTTAGTTCATCGGAGGCGTTGCCCGAGCCGAACGTAACCCCCCCCATGCCCCGGACGCCGTCCCTCTCGCTGCCGTCCCTCTCGCTGCCGTCCCTTTCCCGCCAGGCACTATCAGTTCTGAACAGTGACACAGTTCCCATCAGAGTCCTGTTCGTATCGCAAATTGGTCTTGCCATGGCGGCATATTATGTGGTAAAATGTAAAAGCAGGTTTTATTCTGTTTTTGACCACAGTGGACGAAATACGATAGAGATTTTTTCGGAAAGAAGGCAGAAATGAATCTAAGTTCAGATAAAGAGGTTGCAAGAAAATCTCTGCTTTTTTTAAATACATTTCTTTTGATTGTACATGTTATCTTTTTACTCTTTTTTTCCATTGCCCAGGTAACAGTGATGGCGATAATGAATATCTTCAGCGTAATAAGTTATGGGGCGGGTTTTCTGTTAATACAGAAAAGCAAGACAAATCATCAAATAGTGATTACCTTCCTTGAAATTATGATACATATGTTCCTGGCAGTTCTTTGCCTGGGAAGAGACTGCGGTTTTCAGCTCTATTTTATCGGATGCGCTGCCGTGGTATTTTATGCGGAATATTTTTCGGTCAGACTGGTGGGCAGGCATATCGGTGCCGTGTTTATGAGCGTTTGCAGCGGAATACTTTATTTTATTGCCCTGTCTGTCTCAAGGAATGTGGGGGTGTTGTATCCCCTTGGTCAGGGGCTGCAAAATACCCTGATGATACTGAATTCCACTGCGGTATTTATTGTATGCATTTATTTTTACAGTATGCTCACCAGAATTGCGGCTTATTATGAGGAGGCGCTTTCACGCCAGGCCAACCATGATAAATTGACCGGGCTTGTAAATCGCTTTTATTTGATAGATCATCTTCAGCAGATTTTTGACGCAGGAAAGATGAAAAACTACTGGCTTGCCATAGTGGATATTGACGATTTTAAAATGATAAACGATGGTTTTGGACATAACTGTGGTGATTTTGTTTTGAAAAGTATGACTTCCATTATTGAATCCTGCTGTGGGGACCTGATAGCGTGCAGATGGGGCGGAGAGGAATTTGTCATGGTGGGGGCCATGCCAGGAGGGGCTGAAGCGGAGTCCGCCGTTCTTGAGACTGTGAGGAACACGGTTGCGGAGAGAGAATTTGTGTATGACGGCAACAGAATTAAGCTGACCATTACAATAGGCGCAGCACCCTATCTGGAGAATCAGACCATTGATGACTGGATCAGTGCCGCTGACAAGAAACTGTATATTGGTAAACATTCAGGTAAAAACCAGGTCGTGATATAGGGGGTATGAGAATGGCAAATGAGTCTTTGGTATTTACGAATGACAAATGTATTGGATGTAACAAATGTACCAGGGTATGCAGCTGTGAAGGCGCCTGCGTTACCAATGAATCGGCGTCAGGAATGCGGATTGATGTGGATGCAAACCGCTGTGTCGCCTGCGGTGCCTGCTTTGATGTATGTGAGCATCATGCAAGAGAATACAACGACGATACTGTGCGATTCTTTGAAGACTTAAAGCGAGGCGAACGGATCTCACTGCTGATTGCTCCGGCTTTTAAGGCCAGTTACCCTCAGGAATATGAATCGGTGCTGGGAGGGCTGAAAGCGCTGGGAGTCAGGCATTTGATTAATGTGTCTTTCGGAGCGGACATTACCACCTGGGGCTATCTGAATTACATAAAAAAACATAATTTTTTAGGCGGCATTTCTCAACCCTGTCCTGCGGTGGTAAGCTATATTGAACGTTATACGCCTGAACTGATTCCCAGATTGTTTCCGGTGCAGAGCCCTTTGATGTGCGCCGCCATCTATGCCAGAAATGAAATGAAAATTTCTGATAAACTGGCATTTATCAGTCCCTGTATTGCCAAAAAACTTGAAATTGATGATGTGAATAATAAGGGATATGTATCATACAATGTGACTTTTGACCATTTGATGGACTATGTTCGTAAGAATAATGTCCGGGGGGCTCTGAAATCGGATGAGATTGAATATGGGCTGGGTTCCATTTACCCCATGCCGGGCGGACTGAAAGAAAATGTGCAATGGTTCCTGGGAGAGAGTATATTTGTCCGCCAGGTAGAGGGCGAGAGGCATATGTACCACTACCTTGAAGAGAATAAGAAGCAAATTGCGGAGAGCCGGACGCCCTATCTCTTTATTGATGCCCTGAACTGTTCTTCCGGATGTATCTATGGAACCGGCTGTGAGGCGGACAGAGCGAAAACGGATGATGTGCTGTGCAATCTTTTCCAGATAAGGGAGTCATCCAAGAAAAACAATTCTGCCAGCGCCTGGTCCAAAAGGTTGTCGCCGCAAAAGCGTCTGAAACGATTGAATCAGCAGTTCAGAGGACTCAAACTGGAGGATTATCTGCGCAAATATACAAATCGGTCGGCTGAGTGCATCCATAAAGTTCCCACTCCCGCTGAACGGGAAGCAATCTTTCGGGACATGGAGAAGCGGACAGAGGAAGAGAGAACCATTAACTGCTCCTGCTGCGGATATGACTCCTGCGACAAGATGGTGGAAGCTATCTATAACGGTTTTACACGCAAAGAGAACTGCATTTATTATATCAAAAAGAAAGTGGAACTTCAGAATGAAGAAGCCAACAGGCTCACTGCGCAATTGGAAGAAGAGAAACGCAATGTTCAGGACCAGAAGGATATGATTCTGGAAACCATTCTGGAGATAAATCAGAAGTTTGCCGACCTTTATCAGTCCGTGGATGAAATGACGGCGGGAAATGACAACACTGCTGTGGAAAGTACGGAAATTTCGGGAGATATGGTTCATGTCTCAAATTTCTGTGAAGCCCTGGCAGGTTCCCTGGACGGCATAACGGAAGTGCTTCAGGAATTGGTGGAGAATAATAATGAAGTGGTGAGTATAGCGTCCCAGACAAACCTGCTGGCTTTAAACGCAAGCATAGAAGCTGCCCGTGCCGGTGAGGCGGGAAGGGGGTTTGCCGTGGTGGCCGGGGAGATTAACAATCTTGCCTCCGATTCAAGAGCCACAGCCACGAGAAGCAATGAAAGTCAGAACAAGGTTATGACCGCCATTGCTCAGATAGTGGAAGACACAGGCAAACTGAGGGAAACCATAGAGGCGGTGAACGGACGAACGCAAAACCTTGCCGCTTCCACGGAACAGATAGCAGCTTCCGTAACAGTAATATTGAATACGGCAAACGATGTAAAGGAGAGATTGAATCTATTGGTGGAGGCATCCCACTCCATGTAAATAAATTGAAAAAAGTCTTGTGCTTTTAGGATAAATATGCTAAAATATCTTTCGACGAAAAACAAGTGTCCGCGATACGAAAACAATCAAGCCTCATGAAGTGGCGGAATGAGAGGTACTATGGGAGAGACAGGGCAGTATTTTGTGGTAAGGCAAAAAGCGGTACCCGAGGTATTGTTAAAAGTAGTCGAAGCAAAAAGGCTTTTGGAGTCGGAGAAAGCTCTGACCATTCAGGAAGCGGTTGATGCTGTCGGCATCAGCCGCAGTTCTTTTTATAAGTACAAGGATGATATATTTCAATTCCATGACAATTCCCAGGGAACTACGTTTACTCTGATGTTTCAAATGGATGATGAACCCGGGCTGTTGTCGGATGTGTTGAAGATTATTGCGGAGTATAGGGCAAATATTTTGACCATCCATCAGAGCATACCTATTAACGGCATAGCATCCTTAAGTCTCAGTGTGCAGATATTGCGGGATACAGGTAACATTACCGGAATGATGGAAGAAATGGAAAATCAAAGAGGAGTCCGCCATGTGAAAATACTTTCCAGGGAATAAAGTTTTGGCGGAATTGAGGTAATGCCAACTGGTTTCAGTGAAACAGCGGCGTATCGGATAAGCCCTGGAAGAACAGAGCGCATAAAGACAAATTGCGGAATAAGTTCCTGCTTGCGGGAAGTGAAAATGGAGGAAAGAAAATGGTAAATGTAGCAGTATTGGGATATGGCACGGTGGGAAGCGGTGTTGTGGAAGTAATAGAACGCAACAATGTGGAAGTGAGCGGAAAGTGCGGGGAGGAAGTACATGTCAAGTACATTCTTGATCTGAGAGAGTTTCCCGGAGACCCTTATGAGGACAAAGTTGTCCATGACTTTCAGGTGATTTTGGAAGACAGGGAAGTCAGTGTGGTATGCGAGGTTATGGGAGGAATAAAATTCGCGTATCCATATACGAAACAGTTATTGGAGGCGGGCAAGAGCGTATGTACCTCCAATAAGGAGCTGGTGGCAAAGCATGGAGCGGAATTGCTGGATATTGCGGAAAAAAATCATTGCAGCTATCTCTTTGAGGCAAGTGTAGGAGGGGGAATCCCCATCATCCGCACCATCAATCATGCCATGACGCCGGAGAGAATAGAAGCGGTTGCGGGTATCTTAAATGGCACCACCAATTACATTCTGACCAAGATGGAGCAGGAAGGGACGGATTACGCGCAGGCTCTGAAGCAGGCACAGGACCTGGGATATGCGGAGCGCAATCCCCAGGCCGATGTGGAAGGACATGATGCCTGCCGCAAGACAGCGATTCTGGCCTCCTTGATGACAGGTCGAAACGTGGATTCGGAGAAGATTTTTACGGAAGGTATTACGGAGATTACCACGGCGGACTTTGCCTTTGCCAAAGGGGCAAATATGACAATCAAATTGCTGGGAACTGCCAGACTGCAAGAGGACGGAAGCGTTCTGGCAATGGTGGCCCCCCATATGATTGCGGAGAATCATTCCCTTGCAATGGTAAACGGTGTGTTTAACGGTATCTTTGTCACAGGGAATATGTTGGGAGATATTATGCTTTACGGACATGGGGCCGGGAAACTCCCCACGGCCAGCGCAGTGACTGCGGATGTGGTAGACTGTGTAAGGAACCAGGGAAAAACGCTTCCATGTCATTGGGAACAGGCGGAATGCAGGCTGGCAGATGTACTTCTGACATCAAAAAGATTCTTTGTCAGAGTAAAAGCCCAGGGATGCGGGGCCATAGAAGAAGCTTTTCCGGGAAGTGAGAGACTGGAAGTGCCGGGAATGGAGGAAAAAGGCTACTTTACTCCCGTCATGACGGAGAAAGAATTTGAAGAAAAATATTCCGCCCTCAGTGAATTTGTATTGGGCAGGATACGCGTGATGTAATAGCCTGCGTCTGAATATCCCTTCCCTAGTTGTGGCACCAAAGTGTAGAGACGGAACTGGTTCCCGCCAGGGAGAAATTTAAAGTAGGAAATAAAAACAGTCTCGGAACGAAGGTGCCCGGAAGGATATTCAGACGTAA
>CAJUGT010000067.1:11546-19554 GCA_910586435.1 uncultured Acetatifactor sp.
GAATATCTCTTCCCTGGTTGTGGCACCGAAGTGTAGAGACGGAACTGGAATAGGAAATAAAAACAGTCTCGGAACGAAGGTGCCCGGAAGGATATTCAGACGTAAATGCGTCTGAATATCTCTTCCCTGGTTGTGGCACCGAAGTGTAGAGACGGAACTGGAATAGGAGGCAACAAATGAAGTACATTGTTGTATTAGGAGATGGTATGGCGGACGAACCCCTTGAACAGTTAAATGGGAAGACGCCGCTGGCATATGCGAACACACCGAATATGGACAGATTGAGTAAACTGAGTGAGCTGGGTATGGTACACACCATTCCCCAGGGGATGAAACCAGGTTCCGATACGGCAAATCTTTCCGTTTTGGGTTATGACCCGGCAGTATATTATTCCGGCAGGTCTCCCCTGGAAGCATTGAGCATCGGGGTACCCATGAAGGATACGGACATTGCCATTCGATGCAATATTGTGACGATTTCCGAGGAAGAGGTTCCCTTTGAGGAGAAGACAATCATAGACCACAGCGCTTCGGAAATCAGTACAGAGGACTGTGCCGTGCTGCTGCGTGAAGTGGAGAGCCAACTGGCAAATGAAACGTATCAGTTCTATGTGGGCACCAGCTACCGGCATTGCCTCATATGGAACAGGGGAAGCGTGGTGGAACTCTCCCAGCCCCATGATGTCCTGGGACAGAAGATTGGACAATATCTTCCCCAAGATAAGGCGCTCAGAGAGATGATGGAGAAGAGTTATCATATACTTGTCAATCATCCCATAAATATTGAAAGAAAGAAAAAAGGGCTGAATCCGGCGAATTGCTGCTGGTTTTGGGGAGCGGGGACAAAACCTTTGCTCTCTTCTTTTGAGAAGAAAACAGGGAAAAAGGGTATGATGGTATCTGCGGTAGATTTGCTGAAAGGAATTGCGGTTGGAGCAGGTATGGGTGTTGCCCGGATAGAGGGGGCCACCGGAGGGCTTCATACGAATTATGCCGGCAAAGTGGAGGCTGCTGTGAATGCCCTTACAAGGGATGGGTATGATTTTGCGTATATTCATTTGGAGGCGCCTGACGAAATGGGGCACCAGGGCAGTGTGGAGAGGAAGGTGCAAGCCATTGAGTACCTGGACGCAAAAGTGATAGGGCCCCTTGTGGAATGCATGGAGGGGGCGGGGGAAGCGTTCAGACTGCTGGTGCTTCCGGATCACCCCACACCCATTCGTGTGCGGACTCATACGTCGGAACCGGTTCCCTATTTGCTCTATGACAGTACAAAGCCCGGGCAGCACACCTGGGACTATGACGAGGCATCGGGCAGGGCATCGGGCAATGATATGCCCCAGGGATATAAGCTTATTGATAAACTATTGCAATTGGAAGAAAGAGCAGTGAATCAGGAAAATCAGCCTTCATAAGGCGGTCAGGAAAATGAGGAGTGGAAAAATGTCAAAGGTTGTGAAGTTCGGAGGAAGCTCCCTGGCAAGTGCGGAGCAGTTCAGAAAAGTGGGCGATATCATTCGTGGAGACAGCGGAAGAAGGTATGTGGTTCCCTCTGCGCCTGGGAAGCGCTTTCCCAAGGATACCAAAGTTACGGATATGCTTTATGCCTGCTATGATCTGGCGGAGGCGGAAGAAGACTTCGGAGAAGAGCTGAAAGCCATTGCCGCAAGATTTCAGGAAATTATTGACGGGCTTGGAATTGATATCAGCCTGGAGGAAGAATTTTCCATGATTAGGAAAAATTTTACCCAGAAGTCCGGCAGCAATTACGCGGCGTCCAGGGGAGAATATCTGAACGGCATTATTATGGCTGCGTATCTGGGGTATGAATTTATAGACGCGGCCCAGGTTATTTTTTTTGACAAACAGGGAAATTTTGACGCGGAGAAAACCGAAAAGGTGTTGTCCGCAAGGCTGGCAGAATGCCAATGCGCAGTAATTCCCGGTTTCTATGGGGCAATGCCCGACGGCAGGGTAAAGACTTTTTCCAGAGGCGGCTCCGATGTGACAGGTTCCATTGTGGCAAAAGCGGCCAAAGTGGACGTCTATGAAAACTGGACGGATGTATCAGGATTTCTGATTGCCGACCCAAGGATTATTGACAATCCCAAGGGAATAGATACGATTACCTATCGAGAGCTTAGAGAACTTTCTTATATGGGCGCCACGGTATTGCATGAAGACGCCATATTTCCTGTGCGTCAGGAGGGGATTCCCATCAATATCCGCAATACCAATGCTCCGGAAGACAATGGTACCTGGATAGTGGGAAGCACCTGCCAGAAGTCTAAATATGTGATAACCGGTATTGCGGGCAAAAAAGGATTCTGCTCCGTCAATATAGAAAAAGATATGATGAATGCGGAGATTGGGTATGGCAGGAAGGTTTTGCAGGCATTTGAGGAGAATGATATTTCTTTTGAGCATGTTCCCTCCGGCATTGATACAATCACCGTATATGTGCATCAGGATGAATTTATGCATAAGGAACAGAAAGTGGTTGCGGGGCTTCACAGGCTGGCGAAGCCGGATTCCATTGAAATTGAGTCGGATCTGGCTCTGATTGCTGTTGTGGGAAGGGGGATGAAGTCCACCAGGGGGACTGCCGGCAGGATTTTTTCCGCTCTCGCTCATGGGAATGTCAATGTGAAGATGATAGACCAGGGTTCTTCGGAATTGAATATTATCATTGGAGTGGCAAATGAAGATTTTGAGACGGCCATTAAGGCAATTTATGATATTTTTGTGCTCACAAAACTGTAAAGAGAATAGGGTTATTTCCTGCGAATTGTATTGTGAATATTGTTAAAATGTCTTGAAATTTGTACAATAACATATGAATTCTTTATTGAATTTTTTGAAAAAAGTATTATAATAAAAAGGGATGTGAAAAAGTTCCTTGATATAAGGATATGTTTAAGAACTTATCCGTTTTCCTGAAGTATTAGTTCTCTAACGCAGGAACGTACAGGGAGGATATTTTTCGGGAGTCTTGATGAGTGTGGAAGTACGGGGAATTGGCGTTTGTGAAAGAACGGGCCGGATAAATATTACATAATGTGAGATGGTGAAAGTTCGCTTTTAAACAGAAGAAGGGGAAAGTGGTGAATATATCAGGGAGAGGGACTGCGTTAAGGAGAGAGGAGAATTTTTACAATGAACAAAAAGGTAAACATTGAGAAAAGGCTGACGAATTCTTTTTTCAAGGTGTCGATTATTACAGCCGTTGTGGCTTTGGTGGCTGTAATGTCGCTTGTCGTCATATCCAATAGATATTCATATGCGCTGACCAATTTCGGATTTGCGCAGGGCGACATCGGTAAGACAATGTTTGTGTTTGCGGATATCAGATCATCCCTTCGGGCGGCAATAGGCTATGATGATGTGGATGCCATAGAGGCCGTGGTGAAGCAGCATGAGCAGAACAAGGTGTTGTTTGAGCAATATTTTAAAGACATTGAGAAGACAATTGTATCGGAAGATGGCAGGAAAATTTATGATGAAATAGCGGCGGAACTGCCGGAGTATTGGCGGCTTGCCGAAGAAATTATGGCTATAGGCGCCACCACGGACAGGGAAAAGTGTAAGGAAGCGCAGGATTTGGCCCTTGGCGAGCTGGCGGGTATCTATAACAGCATTTATGATAAGCTGGACAGCCTTCTGGAAGTAAAGGTTGAGGAAGGAAACAGTCTTTCCACAATGCTTATCATAATCGGATGGATTGTGGCAGCGATAATCGTAGCTGGAATTGTGGCGGCAATGCTCATTTCCGCAAGGCTAGGAAAAAAGATTGCCCAGGGAATTTCCAGTCCTCTTAGAAAGCTGGGAGAGCGTCTCAAGACGTTTTCAGGCGGGGATTTGCATTCGCCTTTCCCTCTGGTGGAAACAGGGGATGAAGTGGAATACATGGAGAAGGACGCCAAGGAGATGGCGGAAAATCTGAACGCTCTTATTCTGGATATTGGAGAAGTGCTGGGCGAGATGGCGGGTGGAAATTACGCTGTCAAATCCAAAGCAATGGAAAAGTATACTGGTGACTTTAAGAAACTCTATGATGCCATGCGCAGTCTGAGAGACCAGATGGGCGAGACACTGACATCCATAGGAGAAGCTTCCAATCAGGTGTCCGCAGGTTCCGAGGACTTGGCCAACGCATCCTCCTCTCTGGCGGAAGGCGCGACGGAACAGGCAAGCGCGGTTCAGGAATTGCACGCAACCATTTCAGATATTGCGGATACAATGAAGAAGAGCGCGGAAAGCGCGGAAGAATCTTATGTCAGGGCGCAGCAGTACGCGGCAGAAGCTGATAACAGTCAGGCGGAAATGAATACCATGATGGCGGCAATGGAGAGAATCAATACTGCTTCCATGAAGATAGGAAGCATTATATCGGAAATAGAATCCATTGCGTCCCAGACCAACTTGCTGTCTCTGAATGCGTCCATAGAGGCTGCCAGGGCAGGAGAATTAGGGCGCGGCTTTGCGGTTGTGGCCGCCGAAATCAGAGAACTTGCGGATCAGAGCGCTAAGGCGGCAGTGGATACCAGGGAATTGATAGAAGGCTCAATCCATGAAGTTACGGAAGGAAATCATGCGGCGGAAAGAGCGTCTAACGCTATTGGTTCCGTGGTGGGCGGAATTCAGCAGATAGCGGAATTCTCAAAGAATCTGAAGGTTATGGTGGAAGGCCAGGCAGAGGCAATGCGTCAGGCGGAGATTGGGATTAACCAGATTTCGGAAGTGGTGCAGTCCAATGCGGCCACGGCGGAAGAAGCCTCCGCTACCAGCGAGGAATTGTCCGCACAGGCGACCATATTGGACGAGTTGGTGGGGCAGTTTGTACTGGAAAAATAATCGCAGGCACGCAATTATCTAAAATTAGAAATTTTTGGGAATTTGTCGATATGTGTTGACAGATGAGTGACAAGCTAATATAATATTCCTATCATCCTTCATTAATACACAGAAGAGTTGAAACGCAAAAGCGATTTATATGCAAAAGAGCTGATATACAGAGGATGAAGTGGAGGAAAGATAAGGAAATGGACGTAATTGTTCATTTCCTTTCTTGTTCGTTATGACATAAAAGGTGATTTGCGGTGACAGAAAAGTATGGGTGAGGATACATATGGATGACAAAATGTTGCGTCAGCAGGAGAAAAGGGAAGCAAGGAGAAAGAGAAGGATCAGAAACCAGATAGCGGCCTATGCGGTCATGGTAATATTGATTCTGGCTGCTGCCGCAGGGATTGTATACGGCGTAAAATTTATAAAATCATTCACACATACGGAAGAAAATGACAATCAGGAAGACCAGAAGGATGAAGAGGGAGAAGAGCAGGAAGATGAGAATCCCAATCAGGATTTCATAGACCAGATGCTCTCTTCGGAGGAGGATATCGTGAAACCGGAGCCGACTCCGGAAGTGCCGGAGCTTACGCCAGAGCAGTTGTTGGAGGAGGATGTGAATGCCAGGATTGGAGTGATGACTCTGGAGGAAAAGGTGGCGGGACTGTTTCTTGTGACACCGGAAGCCATTACCGGAGTTGACAATGCGGTGAGGGCCGGAGAAAGTACCAGACAGGCTTTGGCAAAATACCCTGTGGGGGGATTGGTTTATTTTGGAAATAATATACAGTCCGAAGAACAGTTAAGGGAGATGCTGGAGAATACGAAGCAGTACGCAAAATACCCTCTGTTTCTGGCTGTTGACGAGGAAGGCGGCAATGTGGCGAGAATTGCTTCCGCCGGGATAGGAACCAAGGTGGATGGAGCAGGGGCAATCGGGGCAACAGGAGATACTGCCATTGCGTATCAGGCGGGGGTGACAATTGGCGCCACTCTGGCAGGGATAGGTTTTAATGTTGATTTTGCTCCGGTGGCGGATTTGGCCAATGTAGAAGGCAGTGTCATGGCGGGGCGGTCTTACGGTTCGGATTCGGCGGCAGTGTCAGGTTTTGTTACTTCCATGATGACAGGACTGGAAGAGCAGAAGGTTCTGGCCTGTCTGAAGCACTTTCCGGGAATTGGAAGTTCCACCCAGGACACCCATGACGGGCGCGCAAGTACGGACAGAAGCCTGGAACAGTTTGAAGCGGAGGAATTTATGGTATTCCGTGGAGGAATAGAGGCAGGGGCGGATATGATTATGGTCAGTCATATGGAGGCTCCGGGTCTTACAGGCAATCAGGAGCCGTGTGTTTTCTCAAGGCATCTTGTCACCGAAATCCTTCGGGAGGAATTGGGGTTCCAGGGTATCATTATCACGGATGCGCTGAATATGAAGGCGGTCTCGGACTTTTACGGCGCGGATGAGGCGGCGGTTATGGCGGTTTTGGCAGGCTGTGATATGCTGCTCATGCCTGAAAATTTTGAAAAAGCATACAATGGCGTACTTCAGGCAGTATATGACGGGCATATTTCGGAAGAACGAATCAATGATGCCCTGAGACGTATCTATAAAGTTAAGTATGGAGATAAATTAAAGTAAAAGTATATTTGTCAGGTCTGGAATTACAGGAAATGGAATCAGAAGTTGATGCGCAGGGCAACGTGTCGGCTTCTGATTTCGTATATGTTAAACTTTCTTCGTAAGTTTGTTATAAAAACCACGAAGCGCGGTAATCGGGGCAATGTCCGGGCGGTTGTAAAGAATAATGGCTCGGACTGTATCCTTATAAAAACAAGGTATCAGGAAAGGAAGAGGTATGGAATATCAGTATAACAGCAGTTGTCTGCTCAGGGACAGTGTTCCCTGGTTTCCCGTCATGGGAGAAATGCACTACACCAGATACAAGGAAGAGTGGTGGGAAGAATCCCTGCGGAAGATGAAGGCGGGGGGTGTAACCATTGTATCCACCTATGTGATCTGGCTTCACCATGAGGAAGAGAAGGGGATATTTGATTTTAAAGGCTGCCGAAATCTGGGGCGATATGTGGAACTCTGCCAGAAGGTGGGGCTTAAGGTATTTCTGCGGCTGGGCCCATGGGTACATGGGGAATGCCGAAATGGCGGATTCCCGGATTGGGTGGTGGCAATGGGAAAGGAGGGCGTAAAGCTTCGGAGCGATGATCAGGTATATCTTTCTTATGTAAGACGCTATTGGAACCAGGTGTTTGAGCAGGTGAAAGGGCAGATGCACGAGGACGGCGGGCCTGTTATCGGTGTGCAGCTGGAAAATGAATATGGTCATGTGGGAGGACAACGGGGGGAAAAGGGAGAGGCCCATATGCGCACGCTGATGGCGCTGGCGAAAGAGATTGGCTTTCGGGTTCCGCTCTATACTGCAACCGGCTGGGGAGGCGCCTGCATTGGCGATGCGCTTCCTGTGATGGGAGGATATTGTGAGGCGCCCTGGGATCAGAGTACCGGGGAGCTTAAGGCCAACGCCAACTATATTATCAGTCATGTGAGAAACGATTCTCTCATTGCCTGTGACCACCATGTGGAGGGGGCGGTGACATTTGACGAATCCAAATTCCCCTACCTGACAGCGGAGCTGGGCGGCGGTCTTCAGGTCACAAGTCACAGGCGGCCGGTGGCGGAGGGCGGTGATATTGGAGCCATGTCCACCACCAAGCTTGCCAGCGGTGTGGGGCTTTTGGGCTATTATATGTATCATGGGGGAAGCAATCCCAAAGGAAAACTTTCCACATTGCAGGAGAGCAGGGCTACAGGATACGCAAATGACTTGCCGGAGATAAATTATGATTTTAACGCGCCCATCCGTCAATATGGCACCATATCGGATACATATAAGGAAATTAAGCTTTTGGCGGCATTTCTGGCGGATTTTGGGGAAGATTTGGCGCCCATGCCTGCGGAAATTAATCCGGAGAATGTGAAGCCGGAAGATATGTGTACATTGAGGAAATCCTGCCGTCATGATGGTACCCATGGCTATGTGTTCTTTAATAATTACCAACGTCGGCGCAGGATGGATGCCCACAAAGGGGTTGTCTTCAAGGGAATTACAAATCAGGGTGAAATCGTGTTTCCGCCGGTGGA
>CAJUGT010000067.1:19564-20482 GCA_910586435.1 uncultured Acetatifactor sp.
CCGGTGGACTTGGAAAGCGGAGACTACGGCTTTTTTCCATATCTGATGCGGCTGGGGAACGCGGTTTTGGTATCGGCGCTGGCGACGCCTTTCTGTCTGCTGAAGGGCGGCACAGATGACAAAGAAGAGGTTGTCTACGTGTTTTACGGGGACTGTGATCCCAATTACCGCTGGAAGGACGAAAAGGAGGCCAAAATTCTTCATTTGACCAGAGTGCAGGCGCTGAATGCCTGGAAAGTCACATTGGACAGGGACTATCTGATATTGAGTGATAACTATGTCTGGGAGCAGGAAGGAGCGCTGGTGGTTACAGGACCGGCTGTGACCCGAATTTCTGCGTATCCTGCCCTGAAAGTGGTTCCGGATGGCTTTGATTGTATAGGAACGGAAGGGGCCATGACCATATATGAGCGCAGGATGGACGGCGGGCATGTGAGGGCGGAAGTGGCCATGG
Source organism: uncultured Acetatifactor sp. (assembly GCA_910586435.1). Taxonomy (GTDB): domain Bacteria; phylum Bacillota; class Clostridia; order Lachnospirales; family Lachnospiraceae; genus Acetatifactor. The sequence continues at coordinate 20,019 of CAJUGT010000067.1, forward strand.
TAGCGGCGGAAGAGGAATATGCCATATATGATATTACAATTTCCTATTCTGAATTGGAGAAAGAAAAGGGCACTGGAATATCTGAAAAAGATTGTTTTGATTGCTTCCTTTGGCTGGAATATATGGGATATGGTATGGAAGTGTTCCTTGGGGAGGAGAAAATCAATGATCATTTCTATACAGGCCAGAAGGTGCCCATAAGTCTCGGGTATTTTGGATTCCCTGAGAAACTTACTGTGAAAGTAAAAGCGCTCTGGGAGAATACCTCGGTATTCCTTGAAAAATGGCCGGAACTGGTCAATGGCCGTGCCTGCGGACTGAATGGGGCGGAGGTGACGGAGGAGTACAGGTAAGGGTAGTGCCAAATGGGAGTTGCGGAACTAAATTGGAATATGAAAAACAGCAACGAACCGGACAAGCCCCGGGAGGATTTACTGACGCGTCTGCGGCAGGAAATTCTCCCA
>CAJUGT010000068.1 GCA_910586435.1 uncultured Acetatifactor sp.
GCAAATCCCTGAAGAGCGATGACGGTACTCCCCTGCGGCTTAAGGTTGTGGGGATTTATAAAGAGGCAGAGGGAGATCATTACTGGGAAATAAGCGATAGCAACATGGGCTATTCTTGTATGATGCGGGAGGATATTTTCAGAGATATTTTTCTGGGGGAGGATATCAACCGGCATAACATTGCCTGCCGCTATTGTTATCTTTTTGATTATAACGCACTGCGGGTTTCTCAGGTGGAGCAGCTGGCTGGCAGCCTTCAGGAAGAAGCGTTCAGAGCGGATACATGCCGCAGGCTGTTAGAAGACTTTCAGCAAAAACAAAACAGGGTGGCTACGACGCTGTTTATTTTACAGGTTCCTGTACTGGTGCTTTTATGTGCTTTCCTGTTTATGGTTTCGGGACAGATGTATGAGCTGGAGAGAAATGAGATATCAGTGATTAAAAGCCGGGGCAGCTCTGGGTTCCAGATTTTTCGGCTGTATCTGTATCAGAATATATTTTTGACGGTGATGGGAATTTTGCTGGGAGTACCTCTTGGGGGGGTGTTCTGCGGAATACTTGGCTCGGCCAGCAACTTTTTGGAATTTGGACTGCGGAGAACCCTGGAAGTACGTTTTGAGGCCAGGGTATGGTGGTATCTGGCGGCGGCAGCGTTTGCCACAGTGTTGATTATGTCCTTGCCTGCAATTAATCACAGCAAGGTATCCATAGTGAACTTGAAGCAGAAGCGGGCGGCTAAAAAGAGAAGCTGGTGGGAAAAGGCTTTTCTGGATGTGATTTGTCTGGGAGTAGGACTTTATGGGTATTACAGTTATTCCAGGAACCAGGAGGTATTGATTCAAAATGTTCTTACGGAACAATCCATAGATCCCCTTCTGTATATCAGTTCTTCCCTGTTTATCGTGGGAATGGGACTGCTCTTTCTGAGGCTTCAGCCCTTGCTGATAAAAGCGGTATATCTGTTAGGACAGCGTTTCTGGCATCCGGCCAGCTATGCTTCTTTTATGGAGAATCTGAAAAACGGCAGAAAACAGCAGTTTATCATGTTATTTTTAATCCTCACGGTCTCCCTTGGGGCTTTTCATGCCACGGTGGCACGGACAATTTTACAGAACGCGCGAAAAAATGTGGAATATTTGGATGGGGCGGATATTATTATCAAGGAAGTTTGGAGGGATAACGCCGGACTGGTGGCGGAAGATCCAAGCATACGTCCCCGCTATTATGAACAGGATTTTCAGAAATTCTCCACTCTGGAAGGGGCCAAGTCTTACACCAAAGTGCTGTATGACGATCCTGCTGACAATGCTAAGGTAAATGTCTCCATGAAAATCCAGGATACCACTGTAAGGGTTACACTGCTGGGAATTCATTCCAAAGAATTTGGCGAGAATACCTGGGTGGACAGAGAATTGCTGGAAAATCATTATTATGAATATCTGAATGCTTTGGCAGACGATCCGAAAGGTGTCCTGGTATCACGGAACTTTCAGACCAAATATGATTATAATGTGGGAAGAAATGTTACCATAACTTATGAATCCGTCATTGGAGGTGACGAAACCAGCGTAACAAGCAAATGGTCGGTGAACGGTACCATTGTCGGTTATGTGGATTATTGGCCCGGTTTTGAACCTACTTCAACCTATCTTGATTATGCTGGAAATGTGGTGGTGGAGGAAAATTATCTGGTGGTGGCCAATTGGGCGGTATTCCAGAAGGCATTTGGCACACAAACTCAGCCCTATGAGGTGTGGATTACACTGGAAGAAGGTGTGGATTCCACAGAAGTCGCGCGTTGGGTGAATGATAATAATGTCAAGGTAGAGAAATACATAGACCGCCAAAAAGACATTCAAAATACTGTGGAAGACCCGCTGCTTCAGGGAACCAATGGAGTTCTGACAATGGGCTTTCTGGTAATGATACTGTTATGCGGTGTGGGGTATCTGATTTATTGGGTGATGTCCATTCGTTCCCGAGAGATGATATTTGGCGTACTGCGGGCCTTTGGTATGCATAAGCGAGAGTTGTTTCATATGTTGATATTGGAGCAGCTGTTTTCCGGAATTTTGTCGGTTCTGGTCGGAATCGGGATTGGAAAGCTTGCGTCGGGAATGTATGTGCCAATGCTGCAAATGGCCTATGCCGCAGATAACCAGGTGCTTCCCATGCAGCTCTACACCAATCCGTCGGATATGCTGCGTCTCTATACCGCTCTGGCGGTGGTGATGACAGTCTGTCTGCTGATATTGCTTATTATTGTATTCAAGCTGAATGTGGCCAAAGCGTTGAAATTAGGAGAAGAATAAGATTCCGCAGAGCGGAATCATGGAGGTTAGCGTGAAAAGTACATCTAAGGCTCATGCCAATGGGCATTTCACCAAGATGTACTAAGTTTCACGCCGAAAAACGCCTATAATGCGGCGTTTTTCATTTGGATTTGAGATTCCGCAGAGCGGAATCGTGGAGGTTAGCGTGAAAAGTACATCTAAGGCTCATGCCAATGGGCATTTCACCAAGATGTACTAAGTTTCACGCCGAAAAACGCCTATAATGCGGCGTTTTTCATTTGGATTTGAGATTCCGCAGAGCGGAATCGTGGAGGTTAGCGTGAATAAAAATAATGTAATTGAGGTTCGTCATGTAAACAGGATTTTTCCTGTGGCAGGGGGGACATTTCAGGCCCTTACGGATATTAATCTGGAGATACCTTCCGGTTCACTGGCAATTTTGAAGGGACGTTCCGGTTCCGGCAAGACCACGCTCTTAAATATACTGGGGGCCCTGGATAAGCCGTCTTCCGGGAAAGTGTTTATAGATGGTCGTGATATAGGTGATATGTCGGATTACGCAAGGGAGGAACTGCGCAGGACACAAATGGGATTTGTCTTTCAGGCAGTGTCTTTGATACCCACAATGAATGCGTTTCAAAATGTAGAATTCTCCATGAGAATGGCGGGAATTCGTGATAAGAGAAAGGAACGTGTGGAAGAATGCCTTAGAAGGGTGGGCCTTGGCGGAAGGCTGAAGCACATGCCGGCGGAAATGTCAGGAGGTGAACAGCAGCGTGTGGCCATTGCCAGGGCGCTGGCACATGGTCCCAGAATTATTTTTGCCGATGAACCCACCGCTGAACTGGACAGTGCCATGGGAGCGGAAGTGGTGAGACTGTTTAAGGAAATGTGTACCCAGGAACATGTCACCATTGTCATGACCACCCATGATGTTGGACTGATGGATGCGGGTGATATTATTATTGAACTGGAAAGCGGACATCGTAAGATGGAAATGCCCAAGGAAGAGCAGAGCGAGGACGAAAATGGCTGAAGCGATGATTCAGGCGGATGGCCTGGTGAAGATATACAAGTCAAAGCAGACAGAGGTATTGGCATTGCAGGGACTTGACTTGATTGTGGAGGAAGGGGAGCTGACCGCTATTATCGGCAACAGCGGCAGCGGAAAATCCACTTTCCTGAATATGATTGGCGGATTGGACAGGCCAAGCGCCGGTTCTCTGGTGGTGGGAGGAAAGAATCTCTTTACCATATCAGAGAAGGAGCTGGTATTGTATAAACGGAATACGGTAGGATTTGTCTGGCAGAATAACGGAAGAAATCTGCTGCCTTATCTCTCTGCCTTAGAGAATGTGATACTTCCCATGCATCTGTCGAGCAGCGGAAAGAAAAAGGCAAAGGCATTGGAGCTTTTGGAAATGGTCGGCATGGGGCACAAAAAGCACAGCAGACTGAATATGCTTTCCGGCGGTGAACAGCAGAGAATCGCCATTGCCATTGCTTTGGCCAATTCTCCCAAACTTCTTCTGGCGGACGAACCTACAGGAAGCGTGGATATGTCTACGGCAAACTATATTTTTGATGTGTTTACCGAATTGAATAAGAATGGCCAGACTATTTTGATTGTCACCCATGATGTGGCGTTGTCGAAAAAGGTACGGCGTGTGGTGGCAATCCGGGACGGTAAGATCAGCAGTGAAAGACTTCTGAAAGAGAAGTATGCCGACCGTCTGAAAGAGGTTACAATTGATTGGCGGGAGGAAGATACACAGGATGAATATGTCATTGTGGACAAAGCAGGACGTGTTCAGATTCCCAAGGAAATGCTCAGCGCCATGGAAATTGGAAGTAATAAGGTTAAGGTGGAACTCAAAGATAAAAGCGTGATTCTGAGCGGTGTTGAGGAGCCAAAGAGCAAAAAACAACTAGAAAAACAGCCCTAAAAAACAGTAAAATATCAAAAAATAATGAATTGCCCTCCCTGTCTGCCATGGCTATAATCAAAGCATAGACAAATTTCGCGAATGCGAAAAGGTAGAAAGGGAGGCTTTTATTATGGAAATAAACGCAGAACCAAAAATCAGACAGGTCTGTAATTATGAAGGTTCCACTCTATGGGGAATGAACGGGGGCCAGCCAGAGAGTCCTGACGGAAAATTGCTGGTGTACGCTCGTAAGCCAAGTCTGATGGAAAACGTGACTGAGATTTGGGTTTGTGACAGGGAGACACTGGGGAACGCCAGAAAAGTATTCACGGTTGCATGTGGAAATCATAACGGTCCTTCGGCAACCTTCGTGGATAACGAACATATTGTATTCAGAGACAGTATCAACAAACTTTCAGCGTTCAGAATTGTCAATGTACATACCGGTGAGACAAAGTATGGTCCTGTGTTTGCGAAAGAGAGTCACTGCGCGGAGAATGGCTGGTATCCTTTTTCTATATCAGAAGCGTTTCTGGGAAAAAATCCGCAATATCCTCAGATTGACAGGTGCGGTATCTATCTTTTGGAGCTTGCCACAGGTGGAATCAGAAGGGTGGCGGATAAGGAGACTGTCTATCATATGGTAGTGGAGCATGGCTGCGTGCCGGATGAGCATACCACATCCATGAGTCATGTGCAGCTGAATCCTTCAGCAACCAGAGTTATGATGCGGCTGAGCGTGGCGAACTGTCCTGTCTTCGGCGCATTGGGATGTATTGACATTGAGACGGGAAAGACACATGTGATTCCTGATAAACCGGTACATCAGTTATGGTATGACGATGATACTTATATGGCTACAAGGCAGTATCACAATGGGGAGAGGATTGAGATGGAGACCAGCCGAATCCAGAGATTTTCAGTGGATGGGGAATGTCTGGAGACGCTGGGAGGCATCGGAAATCATATTGACGGTTCTCCTGACAGGCAGTTCTTTACCGGAGACAGGGCATATCCCGGGTATCCTGCGGATATTTTCCTGTATAAGAGAGGGCAGATAGAACCGATAGCCACATTTGGAGGCCAGGATTTTCAGGATTGTATCTGGAAGAAGAAGGTACACCCCAATCCTACGTTTTCCAGAGATGGGAAGAGGATATACTTTAATCATCCTGTCAGTGAGGACAGGACGGAAGCCTGCTTTGCGGAATTATTGTAAAAGTTCCCGCCTGACTTGCGGAATGAAAGCATCTGGCTGTTTGGGCAGGGCAGTCAGCCGCAGGCAGGGAATGGAAAGGGACTTTAAGATGATGTGATGCCGGGTGATGGCCACAGGGAGGACATTGTGAAGAGTGCGTATAAGAAATTACCCCCGGAGGTTGAGGGTTTTCTAAAGGATAAAAAAATTGACCGCCAGGATTTGCTGTATACTGCGGAGACGGATTTGGATTCGGAAGGAAGATTTGCGGATGGTTATCTGGTTTTGACCAGGAATCTGCTAGGGGTGATTCAAGCGCCGGTAACAGAAGGAAAAGTTCATTTTTTCAGAGGAAGTGATATTACAAAGGGGGGAAAAGTACTCACGGATGTGGAGGAAGAACAGTCCTTTGAAGATTTGGATTATGGGGACAGACAGGAGTGGAAAGCGGAATTTATCCCTCTTGATGTGTTGGAACGACTTTGGATTGAAAACTGTGTGGGATGTAATCTGTTGGTGGGAAAATGGGAGGAACAGGAACACTGTCTGTTGATGTTTACTCACTTACAGAAGCGGGTTGTGGCAAAGCTTGTCCGTGCCGTGGAGCAGATGAAGAGGGGGGAAGAACCTGACTTTGCGCAGGAAGGGGAGGAATATTGCCCTAAATGCGGCAGAATGTATCCGGACCGGGAACGGAAAGTCTGTCCGAACTGCATGGACAAGAGGAATGTGTTATTCAGGGTGTTTGGCTATTTTAAGCCGTATAAACTGCAGTTTGTGTTTATGATGGTGGCAGTCATCTGTACCTCCCTGCTGAATCTTGTCTGGCCATATTTGAATGGTGATATTCTATATGATAAGGTTTTGGCAAAGGATACTACATTTCTGGACTCCCTGGGATTACAGCAGGACAGTTTTGTAACGGTATTGCTGTTTCTGGTGCTTGCCATGGCAGGAACCAAACTGATTATGCTGGTATTCAGTATATTACAGGGGGTATTGACGGCGCAAATGGTGGTGGGTGTGGTGCGGGATTTGAAGAAAAGTGTATTCCGCAAAATGGGACTATTATCCATCAGCTTTTACCGCAGCAGACAGACTGGCAGCCTCATGACCAGGGTGTTAAGCGATGCGGAGCGTATTACGGGATTTTTCGTGGACGGAGCGCCGTTTATTCTGATTCATGGTCTGACCATGCTTGCGACAATTGTGGTGATGTTTGCCATGAATCCTGTCATGGCTCTGATTATGCTGGTGATGCTGCCTGTTCTATTTGCGCTGAACCGATATTTGAGGCCCAGAATATGGGTAATGTTTGGACGCAGACACAGGGCGGAGCGTTCTTTGAACAGCCTTATCAATGATAATCTGACAGGCTCAAGAGTGGTCAAAAGTTTTGGCCAGGAAAAGAAGGAAATAGGACGTTTTTCAGGATACAGCGGACGTCTGCGGGATGCGGAAGTGGCAATTTCAAGGCAACAGAATTATTTTCAGCTGGCCTATAACGGTGCCAGGGAGCTGGCTGTTATGGGAGTATGGGCCCTTGGTGTGTATTTTATTATGAATGCAACGGGGCAGGAGATGAATCTGGGTTCCTTGATTACCTTTGTAGGCTATGTGGGACAGCTCCAGGGTCCAATGAACTTCTTTGCCAGGGTGCCCAACTGGTGGGCGGACAGCATGAATAGTGCTCAGCGTATTTTTGAAGTCATTGACGCGGTTCCTGAGGTGCAGGAGGCGGCTAAGCCGAAGCCTCTGAAGAACCCCAAAGGAGATATTGTACTGGATAACATTACCTTTGGTTATGAGATAAACAGACCGGTACTTAAGGATGTATCACTGCATATTCCGGCAGGCAGTATGGTAGGAATTGTGGGAAGGTCCGGCGCAGGCAAGACTACATTGGTCAATTTGATTTCCAGAATGTACGATGTGCAGGAAGGAGAAATCAGAATAGACGATATTCCCATAAAAGAACTGGCTTTTCATGATTTACGTAAAAATGTCGCAATGGTATCTCAGGAAACATTTATTTTCATGGGAACTGTTGCGGAGAATATTTCATACGCAAATCAGGACGCAAGCCTGAAAGAGATAATGAGAGCCGCCAAGCTGGCAGGGGCACATGAATTTATTATGCGTATGCCGGACGGATATGACACCAGGATTGGAGCTTCAGGAAGGGAGCTTTCGGGAGGGGAGCGTCAGAGAATTTCCATTGCCAGGGCAATTTTGGCAAACCCCAAGATTTTGATTTTGGATGAAGCCACCGCTTCTGTAGACACGGAGACAGAACGTGTGATACAGAAAGCTTTGAATTACCTGGTACAGGGTAGGACGACGATTTCCATTGCGCACAGGCTATCTACTCTGCGAGACGCAGACTATCTGGTAGTAATTGACCACGGAGAAGTGACAGAAAGAGGAACCCATGCGCAATTGCAGGCATTGAAGGGAACCTATTACAAGCTTTCGGAGTTACAGACCAAAGCCCTGCAACTCAAAGGAGAAATGGACTTTTAGGGAGTTGTAGCAGGGGCACGAGAGCGGAGACGGAACTGGAATAGAAAGGAGTTTTCAATATGGCCGGACATAGAGGACCTGGCGGAGCCAGGAAACCGGAACGGGAAATGGAAGATTTTCAGTTGGAACAAATGGAGCAGGAGACGGAAGAAATGCTCCGTGTAAGGTATCTGGATGATAAAAACGCAAAATTTGAGAGAACCGGGACGGGATTTTTAAGTCTTCGGATTGGGGAGGAATTTTATCCAAGGGTGCTGGTGGTACGGATGTTTCCATTCTCGGATAAGAATGAGTTTATCTCTATCCGGACAGCGGAGGAGCGTTCCAAGGAAATTGGCATTGTGGAAAAACTGGCCAATGTGAGCAGGGAAACCGTGGAAATGTTGGAAGAGCAGCTGACCTTACGTTATTTTACTCCCATAATTCAAAAGATTAATAAAATAAAAGATGAATATGGTTTTGCGTATTGGAATGTGGTGACGGATCATGGGGAATGTAATTTTACCATTCGTATGGGAGGAAATTCAGTGATTCATCTATCGGAAACCAGAATCCTAATCATGGATATAGATGAAAATCGATTTGAAATTCCCGATGTGAGTCAACTGACGGTTGCGGAGCGCAGGAAACTTGATTTATTCCTGTAAATTACGGATTCTTCCACAGGCAGGCCGTGGCTGTGGAAGAACCAATATGGTATTTGTCATAAAGTCTGGAGGGATGAAAAAGTGATTCTACTATATGAGTTATCGGAGGATAATAAGGAGCTTTGCGGATTGGGGGATGGGGAGGAAATCTATTATTGCCTTCCGCTGGACATTGACTTAAAGGGGGACTACCGTTCCAATTCCTATACGGTAATGACCAACAGGCGGCTGCTTATTCTGGAAGAGGGAAAGCTGACCAGGGAATTTCAGTTGGCGGAATGCGACAGCATTCACAGTGAACCTCAGATAGCCTGCGGCATTCTGTTTGTGGAGAAAGGTGGAGAGCAAATTCTTCTGGGCAGGTTTACCGCAAAACATTTGACCAGATATTCCTATCTGTCAAGGGGCATGTTGATATTGAAAAGAGGGCGAACGGAGAGGGTGGTCAGTCATGAATATGAGAAATCCTGTCCCAAATGTGGGAGAGGACTGCCCAATACCAGTGAATGTCCCCGTTGCAGCGGTAAGAGTATGGGGTTCTTTAAGGATTATATGATGATGGTGAAGCCTCATACAGGAACAATGATTGTCATTTTGCTGTTAATGCTTCTGTCCACGGCGGTGGGTCTTTTGAGTCCCCAGGTACAAAGATACCTTGTGGATGACCTGCTGACAGTGGAAGGCCGAAGATACGGCGAGGCGCTGCCCTGTCTGGCTGCCATGCTGTTATTGGCTCTGGGAGCGATTGTCATCAATGTGGGGAAAAATTACATGTGCGCCCGTCTGGGGTCCTATATCAGCGCGGATTTGCGACACAAAGTATTTGACAAGATTCAGCAGTTATCCCTGTCCTATATCAATGACAGATCACCGGGTCAGCTGATGAACAGGGTGGTGAGGGATACAAGGAGAATCAAGGATTTTTGCAGCGAAGTATTCTGTAATCTGTTCACGGTGATTATTTCCTTTGTGTTTGTGCTGATTTACATGTTGTTCATGAACTGGAGACTTGCGCTGATGGCATTTGTGTTTGTTCCTATTTCCATAGGATTGTCCATTGGATTTCGGAAAATGATTCACAGAAGATTCCATATGCAGGGGAAGAAGAGCGATAAGGAGAACAGTAAGCTTCAGGATGTGATTTCCGGTATGGCAGTGGTGAAATCATATGGACAAGAGCTTCGGGAGGCGGAGCAGTTTGATGAGACTGCTGATGCCTATGCGAAAGTACAAAAGGGAAATGAAACATTCTTTGCTATCTTTTTCCCTATTCTGACTTTCCTGCTTGGATTGGGAAGTTATCTGGTGACATTTTTCGGAGGCCGTGCCACGCTGCTTGGGACACTGACGCCAGGTGAATTGCTGCAATTTATTACTTACGCAAGTATGCTGTATGGCTATGTGGGACAGTTGAGCAACCTGCCCAGACATTTGATGAACCTTGTGACCAGTATGGAGCGTATTTCAGATGTAATGAATCAGGAACCTTCCATTTATGACGGTGACGAAGCTGTGGATCTGGATATACAGGGGGAGATTACATTTCAACATGCTTCCTTTGGCTATAAATCCTATCAGCCGGTGTTGGAAGATATTAATCTGAAAGTGAAAAAGGGAGAAATGATTGGATTGGTGGGTGCTTCCGGAACAGGCAAGTCAACTTTGATAAACTTGATTATGCATCTGTATGAGGTGGATGACGGGGCAATACTCATTGATGGCGTTGATATTCGGAAAATCAGATTGGAAAAGTTTCACAGTCAGATTGGCGTTGTACTTCAGGAAAATTTCCTCTTTGCGGGGACCATTTTTAATAATATTCGCTTCGCCAAGCAGGATGCGACTTATGAAGAGGTTATCCAGGCGGCTAAGATGGCAAACGCCCATGACTTTATCTGCCAGACACCGGATGGCTATAACACCTATGTAGGAGAACATGGTTATAACCTTTCCGGAGGTGAGCGGCAGAGAATTGCCATTGCGAGAGCTATTCTCAGCAATCCCAGATTGCTCATATTAGATGAGGCGACGGCAAGTCTTGATACAGAGAGCGAGTATCTCATACAGAAGGCGCTTGAAAGGCTCACGGAAGGAAGAACTACTTTCGCTATTGCCCACCGTTTGTCCACATTGAAGGACGCGGACAGGCTGGTGGTGATTGACGGGCATCATGTTGCGGAGATGGGAAGCCATGATGAATTGATGCAGAGAAAAGGAATCTATTATGGCTTGGTAAAGGCGCAGCTGCAAATGCAGAGTACGAAAAAAGTGCCCAAGGCAGTGTAAGAGAACAGGAATTGACAAAAAGAATCAGAAGAGAGACACGATACATAAAGGCATGACAGTATCGTGTCTTTCTTTGCAGACAGTGGATTCTGCCGGGAGATAAATTAAAAAAAAGAGTTGAAAGAAAATAAAAAATGAGATTTCAAAAGACGTTCGTATATGTTATAATATACCGGCTATGGTAAAATGTTGACACAGAAGGGCATTGTGTCAACTTCTGATTCCATGTGTGCTGAAGCACACAAAATTATGGTAAAATAAAAAAAGAATGGAGGAACCGAAGATGGAAACCAGTGGCGAAAAGAATAAAAAATACAAGCATATCGGAGGAAAAATTGGCCGTGTAGTAGCCTTTATGCAGGCATTTTCAGGTGTGCTGGCACTGACAATTTGTGTGTATATGTTCAATTCGCTGATTACAAGTATGCAGGAGGTACGGTGTACCAACGGCACAAACATGTTGGCCTACGAACTCGGCCGGATGGATGGCAGTGAGGACGTAAATCAGTTGTTGGACGGATTGAAGAGCCGTATGGGATGTGAGTTTACTATTTTTGAAGGGGATACCCGGGCTTACAGCACAGTAACACAGGATGGCCAACGAGTGGTGGGAACCAAGCTGTCTTCTGAAGTGAGTGAGATTGTGTTAAAACAGGGAAAGAGTTATGTGGGAGAGGCAACGATCTTAGGCGACAAATATTTGTGTTCCTATGTACCCACAAGGGGAACTGACGGCCAGATTAACGGTTTGATTTTTGCCGGCATATCCCGGGTTTCGGTGAATCAGGAAATCATGCATGTGATCTCTCTTGTCGCATGGGGCAGCGTTATTACCATTGTTGTATGTGTTATCATTATGGCGGCATATTTGAGAAAATGTGTCTCCGGACCACTGGATAAGATCACAAAGGCTGCCTTGCGTCTGGAAGAAGGGGATTTGGGGCTTTCCAGAGGCGAAGAAATTCGTGTGGACATTCGAGCCAATGATGAAATTGGTTTATTAAGCAGGGTCTTTGAAGATACGGCACACAGACTGGGAGCTTATATCGGGGAAATATCAGAGGTGCTGGAAGCCATGGCCAGCGGAAATCTGACACAAGGGGCCAGACAGGATTATCGGGGAGATTTTCAGTCAATTAAATTATCGTTGGACAGTATTCAGTCAGAATTGAACAGCACCATGGGGCAAATTGTTGCCAGTGCCGAACAGGTCTTCGCCGGTTCAGCGCAGGTGTCCGGCAGTGCGCAGACGTTAGCGCAGGGGGCTACCAACCAGGCAAGTTCTGTTCAGGAAATATCAGCTACCATTGCGAATATTTCAGAGAATGCCAGGCAGACTGCTGAAAATGCTGAAGAGGCGGGCGGATATGTCAATGAGGTCAGCCGTCAGCTGGGAGAAAGCATGGAGTGCGCAAAAGAACTCAACGAGGCTATGGAGAATATCTCCAATACATCCAAAGAAATCAGTACAATAATTGCAACCATTGAAAATATTGCGTTTCAGATTAATATCCTTTCCCTGAATGCCGCTGTTGAGGCAGCGAGGGCAGGGGAGGCAGGCAGAGGCTTTTCTGTAGTGGCAGAAGAAGTGAGCAGTCTGGCATCGAAATCTGATGGGGCGGCAAAAGCGACAAAAGAACTGATTGAAAGTTCTATAGCCGCTGTGACCGGAGGACGCCGTGCAGTGGAGAAAGTTACAAAATCACTGGAACATACCAACCAAATGGCAGGCAGCGTGACTGCCAAGATGGATATTGTGGTCGACGCAGTGGAGAAACAGACAACAGCCATCACCCAAGTATCCAACGGCATTGAACAAATCTCCGATGTGGTGCAGAACAATTCCGCCACCAGTGAAGAATGTGCCGCTGCCAGTGAGGAATTATCAACCCAGGCAAATCTGCTTACCAGGCTTATGAGTTCATTTCAGCTCAAGGAAAAGAATAGTTACTGACCAGCTTCAGCAGAATTATCTTCCAGGTGTTCCTTGCGATAGGCGCTGGGAGAAATGCCAAACTTGGTTTTAAAGCGTGAAAGGAAGTAGGTGGGATTTCCGTAACCCAACAGATCGGAAATCTCAGCTACTTTCATTTTAGGTTCCTGAATCAATAGTCTGGCAGCCTCTTCCATTTTCCGTTCAGTAAGGTATTCGGAGAAGTTGGAGCCGGTATTTTTCTTAAATACACGACTCAAATGACTGTCTGTCATCTGCATTTTCCGGGCGATGGAATTGAGGTTTGCGCCTGCCAGATCCTGTTCGATATACATATAAATACTGTTCATAATCTGTTCGTTGCGGCTGCTTAAAACGTGCTGATTCTCACACTGGTAAGTCCTGATGCAGGAAATAAGGTATTCGCAGAAGGAATGGAAGCCGGGGTTCCCACGCAGTATGGTGATACAGGAGGATTGCACCATGGGATGTTCAAAATTATTTTCCTGAAAAAATAATTTTACTACAGAGAAGGATTCTTCTGCGAAACGGTAAACTTGCGCAAAGGAATAATGAGTGCTGTTGGATCGCTGGTACCGTGCCAGAATATCCCTGTAACGGCGCAGATAAGTATACAAATCTTCATAAGCTCTGGTTTTGAGATGATTTTGTATGGTGCTTGCCACATTGGTATCCAGCACGGAGGAGCTTGCCTCAAATAGACGTATCTGTTCAATGGAGAGACGTTTTCCGTATCCCAATATAAGGCTGTATCGCAGGTTCCTGTGAAGATAGAGCAGTTCTTTTTCCATTTCTTCATAGGTGGCAACGGCATTACTGTAGTAGATATTAATTTCATAATCAGGAGCGGCATTAAATAGGTTCATCTTCAGAGAGTCGCTTAGGACTCTTAGATTATAATTGACATAGTTCATGTCATATTGCAGGCAATCAGAATTCCGCTGTGAAGAGAACCGATAAAGTATTTTATTGACGGACAGGTTGTCACTGATTATCTGATCAAACAGTTTTAGTATTTCAGGGCTTACGGGGTTGATGCCCGTATTGTGGTAATCAATGATAATCCCGCTGAAATAGGGAAGGGAGCCGAAGACGGCTTCTTCTTCCGGTTCATCGGGAACCGTGATTTCCACAATACGCTCTTCCGGCGGCCGCTTTGGAAAGGTGGCAATCAGAAGGCTGAAGATAACTGCCCAAGCGAGTATCAGTATGGTCAGGAAGATTCCCTGGCATATGGTGAGAGAATTCACAAGCAGCGGCCAGCCGGTTAAGATTGGTTCGTAATAACAATATACCATTCCATTGATTTTGGAGTTGACCACACAAAAATAAAAGCCGGGAAGTCCTGCTTCCCGATAAGTATGGATAGAAAAGTCGGATGCAGTTGTCCTGGCAATTTCTGCTACCAGTCTGTAGGAAAGTATGTTGTGTCCTTCCGTAGTCAATACCCGGTCCTCATGCAATATGGCGAGCGTTCCGCGGGAGGCAATGTCAGGAAAAACAGCGTCTTCTATAAAGAATTTCTTTAATGAGGAAGCCTCCGGAATTGCGTTTGGGTCTGATTCCGAAAGCTGAGAATCCATGGCGGAAACATATAATTTCATATTTTCGCAAATCAGTTTCTTTTGTGTGCTGCCTGCCTGCAAAATGATATAAAAGCAGGAAAGAAAAAGGGTACACAAAAGTACTGACAACAGAAGAATATAAGATTTCCATTGCCTGTTGGGGGAATCGCTGGCAGGGGTATGTGTTCGGAGAATATTCAGTGACATAATAAAAATACCTTTCTGGTGGAAAGAAATTTCTATCAAAATAGTACCATATTTATCATAATTTGAATAGGTCATTTCTTGCTTTTTTCTGCCAAAGAATCAGTTATTGTTCAGACTTGACAGGGACAGGTGGATTGCGGCGAAAGGGACGGCGTCCCTTTTGTATAAAATTTATCCGGAAGAATTGACTTTTTTTGATATATCCGATATACTGAATTTGTGAAGAGGGGAAGGCACCCATAATATAAAACGGTATTCACATAAAAATTATTTTCTATAGCAAGGGGGGGATACCCATAGCAAAAAACATTATTGTTGTAGATGAGCAAGGGAAGGAATATGGAGTGACCTGGCCCAAACGGGCGAAGGGGCTTGTGAAAAATGGCAGGGCACGCTTCATTTCGGAGAATAGAATATGCCTTGCGTGTCCGCCAGATGATAATTTGGAGGATAAGAAAATGTCAGATAGAGAATTTATTACGATGCCATTGGATGGAAATCCGGGTGGATTTGTGGGACAGGCACAGGAAGCAGAGAAAACTTCTGAAACGAACCGGGAACAAGTAGTTGACGTGGCATATGTTCTGAAACAAATGGAAGCCATACGAAAAGAAACTTCTTATTTGCATGAAACCATCGAAAAGCTTTCCATGATGTCTGATGGTGACAGCCCTGAGGCAGGGTCTCCGGGAAATATCCTGGGCAGGGCGAAGGCAACGGCATTCGCGGATATTGTGCGTTGCAGGGAAACTACCAATCAGGAAATGTTGAAGATATATGAAAAAATATATGATGACATGGTGGCAAGGACATCCGGCAAAAGTTTCATATCGCAGAATATACAGAGCATGATTGAATGCGTGGTGAACAGTGACGCAATAGAATCAGATGACAAAAGAATGATGATTTCCGATATTTTGCAGGCTTTGGCATAGGTAAGGGTCATAACAGCAGAAAGATTGTAATGATTCTGATACTAAGTAATCAGAAGGCACCCCGAGTGTAACGGGGTGCCTTTCTTATAAAAAGTATCAAAACAAAAGGGGAAAGCGTTCACATATATTGTGGGCTGCGCTGTGGAAGTAAGTTCCCACAAGCGAGACAAATCGCCATAAATGGCGATTGGAACCTTACCCTTTAGTGCCGCCTGGCAGCGACTTAAAATAGTCCAGCTAAGAAATGTCAAAAGGAAAATTAAAAACAGTCTCGAAACGGAGGCGCAATGTGTCTTTCAGACACAAGGAAGGAAATTTCAGCTGGAATTTTCTTCCTTGTATGGGTGCAGAAGTGCAGGAATGGAACAGGAATAGTCCAGCTAAGAAGTGTCAAGTAATTTATAATAAATGTTTCGCTGGACAGGTGGGGTTGCGAAGGCGCATGAGAGCAAATTTCATGAGACACTACTTAGTGTCTCATGAAATTTGTCTCTCCTGTGTGTGCGCCGAAGGAACCTCACCCTTTAGTGCCGTCGCGCAGCGACTTAAAATAGGAGAAAAAATGAATTCAGGTAAGTATAATTTTAACTACGGATGGCATTTTTGCCTTGCGGATGCTTTCCCTTTGAAAAGCGCTCTGGATGCTGTGAGAGATGCGGAAGGAAGGGAGTTTTATGAAAGGGAGTATCAGGAGAGGGGATGGAAGAAGGTAGGGCTTCCCCATACTTACAATGATGCTGATTTATTTGTGGACAGGATTCAGGATGCGGGAAGCGGGCAAAAGCGGACATTTTCCTGTTATCGAAAGTGGTTTTCTCTGGGAGAGAATTTCCTGAAAAAGGACTCTGTAAATAAAACGGAGAAAGAATATCACGGAAGAGTATTCCTTGAAGTGGAAGGAATACGCCAAACCTGTTACCTGTATGTAAACGGGCAGCTGGCAGGATACTATGAGGCGGGCGCCTTCCCTGTGGGATATGACATAACAAAATATTTGACAGAGGATAAGGAACAATTGATTGCCATAGCCACGGACAGCACTTCTTCCAGAAATATGAGTGTGATAAGCGCCGAGACTCCCAACCATCCCGATGCTGAACCCGGGGCTTTTATGGCAGCGCTGACTGAAGCGGGGAAAGTGCCCACGGAACAAAAAGGAGTGGCGTATCAGTGGAACTGCAATGATTTCAATCCAACGGTAGGAGGACTTGCGAGGAATATCTATCTCCATGTAAAGCCGGAAGTTTATCTCACATTGCCCCTTTACAGTAATCTGAAAACCAAAGGTGTCTATGTCTATGGGACGGACTTTGAGATACAGGAAAGAAAAGCTTCCATTCATGTGGAGGCGGAAGTGCGCAATGAAAGCGGAAGGGAAAGAGAGGTATGCCTGGAGGCAGCGCTGTATGACGCAGAGGGAAAATTGAAGGCAGAGTTTTCAGGGGAAAGCAGAAAGCTTTTGCCTAAAAGTGTCAGTTCATTTAGAACCATTATTCCGGAAAATGCCTATCGTAAGACAGAAACGGGATTTGAGCCTGTAGAGGAGACAGAAGCCGGGGAGGTGGAGACAGCTTCCTGTGAGGTGGAAACTCTAACAGCGTCGGCCATTCTATCGGGCCTGAATTTCTGGGAGATTGACAATCCATATCTGTACCATGTATGCGTGTCATTGCGTTGTGACGGGGAAATTGTGGACAGGCAGGAATTGGATACAGGTTTCCGAAAAGTTACATATACAGCAGGGGAAGGACTTAAGATTAACGACGCCAGAGTATGGCTTACGGGCTATGCCCAGCGTGCCACAAACGAATGGGCGGCATTGGGATGTGTTCCGGATTGGATGCGGGATGTGGATGCGAAGCTGATTCGTGAAAGCAACGCAAATCACATTCGCTTTATGCATGTGGCAGGGGCGCCGGCAGATATTCGCTCCTTTGACAGGTTTGGAATTGTCTGTACCCAGCCTGCGGGGGATAAAGAGCGTGAGACTTTCGGCAGACAATGGAAGCAGCGTGTGGAACTGATGCGTGATATTATTATTTATTTCAGGAATCATCCCAGCATCTTCTTTTGGGAAGCAGGCAATAATTCCATCAACAGAGAGCATATGAGAGAGATGCGTCTACTGAAAGAAAAGCTTGACCCATGTGGTGGGCGTTTTATGGGATGCCGTACCATCAATACCCAGGATGTGATTGCGGAAGCGGAGTATGCGGGGACAATGCTGAATCGTCACGCCGCGACTTTTATTGCCAAGCAGCTGCCCATTACGGAGACGGAGTATCTCAGGGAAGAATCCCCCAGACGAATCTGGGATGACTATACCCCTCCTGATTATGACTATGACAATCTGTGGCTGGGGAAGGGGGGCAGAAAGCAGCCGGGGTATGATTTCTATGATTTGACATCCGAAGAATTTGCCCTCAGAGCCGCCGGCGGCTATCAGGAATTCTTCCATGACAGAGTAGGAGGCGCTTCAGGCAAAAATCTGTATTCTGCCACGGCGGCTCTGTGCTGGACGGATTCTGCCCAGCACGGAAGACAGGCACATAGCGAGAATGCCCGCATGAGCGGCAGGGTGGATGCCGTAAGAGTGAAGAAACAAAATTTCAGAGTGTTCCAGGTCATGCAGTCTCCGGTGCCGGATGTGGCAATCATAGGGCACTGGAATTATCCGCCGGAAGAAGCATATCGTTACGCATTGAAAGAATTTGACGGAACGGCCTGGGTGAAGACAGGGGAATACGCTTACAGGAATCCCAAGGACAAAACCGTATATGTGGTGGGAAGTTATGACATCGGAAAGGTGGAGCTGTATGTAAATGACAGGCTTGTGGGTGTTTGTGAACATCCCATACATACTTTTATTTTTCCCATTCCCCATGTGGACATCACCCAATCAGGATCGGTCAGTGTCAAAGCTTATGATTACCAGGGAGCGCCTGTGGCAGAAGACAGGGTGGAAACATCCGGTGTACCGGCAGAACTGCGGCTTAGGGCAGTGACAGGGGAGGCCGGTTTTCTGGCGGACGGAGTGGACGCGGCCTATGTGGATGTGGAAGTGGTGGACAAAGCAGGGCGTGTCTGCCTTCTCTGTGACAGTAAGATTCGTTTCCTGGTGGAAGGGCCTGCGGAATTCCTGGGGGGATATAACAGCGGCCGTTTCCGGGGGCCTGACAGGGATGACAGCGTGATTCATAAGGACTATGTCTATGGAGAATGTGGGGTAAACAGAGTATTCCTGCGTTCAGGGACAATGCCCGGCAGGATTACGGTGACGGCTTCCATGGAAGGAGCACAGGGAGAACAGATAACGAAAACCATTTCCCTTGAGACAGTGCAGGCTGATACAGGGGCCATGACAGACAGAATGCCGCAGCGCCTGCGGGGGCATGTCATGGAGGGCGGGGTGGAGAGAAAAGACGCGTTTCCCCCGCTTCCCTCAGCGGACAGGGAGAAGTATGTGAAAAAAGAAGGGGTGTACTGTAAAGTTCTGCTCAACGGTCAGGAACCCAATACCAATGGTGTTATGAGCAAAGTGGATCACGGAAGTATTTACAGTCCTATTCTTTACATCCTGGAAGCAATTCGCGGAAGAAATCCGGAAGCCTTTTCTTATACCTATGACAATAAAGTATTGACATTAAACAGCGGGGAATATCATGTGGTGGCGGAAGTGGGACGTACTCATATGATGGTCAATGGAGAAGAGAATCTGCTCAACGGACAACCCTATGAAAACGAGGACGGCTGCCTGATACTTGAGATAAACGCAATTATTTCCTATATTCAGGGAGTAAGGGCGCAATATGATGAGATGGCGAATTTGTTTCGGATTGAAATGTAATCCCAAACCCGCTGACCTTTTTATGAATGGGTACCATTGGCAGGACAAGTAAAGGCCGCACTGGCAGGGCGAAACTGAGAACAAACTATATAATTGAAGGAGAGTATGATGAAAAGAGAGTATTCAACTATACCAAAATCAATGTCTGAAATGGAAACGTATGGCTTTTCATGGATGGAATTTGTGACAGCAATACCATCACCTTTATTCGTTGTAACTACATATAAATCCAATGGAAAGCCTAACGCCTGCCTGCAATCATGGGCATGTTTTAATGGAAGTCCAAACGGTTTCTATGCAATATTGTCAAATGTTAATAAAAGTGGTCATTTATATCAGAGTATAAGAGAAACAAAGGAAGCGGTAATTAACTTTCCATCTTTAGAATTTTATGATAAGTGTAGCGATACGATAGCGAATAATGGGTTTGATAACGATGAAATCGCATTGTCTGGGTTGACATCTGAGAAAGCTTCCATCGTGAATGCTCCAATGATTAAAGAATGTTTTCTCAACTTAGAATGTCGTTATTTATGGGAACGTGAAATAGTAGAGGGCAGCTCTCATGTTTTGATGTGTTTGGAAATTGTTAATATTTGCGCAGAAGAAAAATACTTAGACGAAGTTGTGCATGGACGTTACGGCGAGGAAGGCTATCTTTATAATATTCATTATCCTGTTAATCCGGAAAAGTTTAACGGCAGATCACATGATTGGATCGGAACTATAAAAAAATCAAAAGATATGGGCGAGTATTAAACAAAATGATCAGCTTTGCGCAATGGGAACTGGCAGAGTCGGCTGCCCTTGTCTGTCTCTGACGCATGGCAATCAAGAGGGCAAAAGCAATAAGTACTTTGGTCCTCTCCATGTCATGGATGCTGAGTAAATATTTAACTGGTTTTGGTCGAAATGAAGGAGGAATGGTACATGAAATATACATTGGACTGTGACATGATGGATGGATTGGTTTTCATAGATGAAAGCTATCTGTCAGAATTGAATGATGCCGACCTGTTATATGCGATGGATATTTTACTTGATTCATC
>CAJUGT010000069.1 GCA_910586435.1 uncultured Acetatifactor sp.
TTTAGGTATCGCTATGATTATCATAGGGAATATAATGCCAAAGTTAAGAATGAACACAGTTGCCGGACTAAAGACTAAGTGGAGTATGAAGAATGAAACGACATGGAAAAAAAGCCAGCGTTTTGGAGGTATCTCCTACATTATCGGAGGTGTCGTTATCATTGTGATATGCTTCTTTGTTCAAGGTATTTCCTGCTTGCTATCTGTGTTAGGAATCATTGCTCTTCTTTTAGTGATTGACGTTTTTTATACTTATAAGATAGCCCAAACACGCTAGAGCGTGTTTGTAAATTCACTCCCGCCATCTGCACGCCCCACTTGGCGGTATATTTGTCCTGATACTGAAAATCTCCACACCTCTGAAACCCCATAATCACTCACCAAAAAGGAGAATCCTATGTCAGAAGCATTGGCCCACGCAAACATTTACACAGAAGAGGACTACTACAACCTGCCGGAGAATGTTAGAGCCGAACTTATAGACGGTCAAATTTATTACATGTCCTTCCCCAGCAGGATACACCAGGAAATACTATCCTTCCTCCATCTGGAAATCGGAAATTATCTCCGTTCCCAAAATGGTTCTTGCAAAGTCTACCCAGCCCCCTTTGCCGTCAAGCTGTTTTCAGAAGATGACAGAAACATGGTGGAACCAGACATCAGCGTAATCTGCGACCCCAATAAGCTGACGGACCGGGGTTGTACCGGAGCCCCGGACTGGATTGTGGAAATTGTCTCTCCAAGCAATTCCAGCCATGACTATGTACGCAAACTAAACCTTTACATGGAGGCCGGAGTGAGGGAGTATTGGATTGTGGACCCCCTTAGCATGAAAATCTTTGTGTACCATCTGGGGGAAACAGATTTTAAAGCTGACGCTTACACCCTCCAGGACAAAATAAAGGTCAACATCTATGATGATCTGTGGATTGACTTTACAGAGTTGGGACTGTAATCCTCCTCTGCCGGGCCTCCGGGACTATTCCTGGGGGCTTTTTCTTTGGCAGCAGGCGCACACTTCCAAACCTGATAAGAACACCGCCCCAACACTCTCCAAAAGTACAAAGGGCGGTTTTCTCTGTCTATGACCAATACCATCAGCAGTATGCGCATAACTTTTTTCTGTAACGGCTCTGTCCTGCCGCAAAAGGCTCTCAAACTCTGTTTTGCTGTTTCCGGCTGCAAAATAATATGTCTCCGAAATCCGCAGAAATATTTGCAAATACAATCCCAAAGCAAAAGCAATTAAGTACTTTTCCAATTTGGTACTTTTTTGATACTTCTCTTGCATTTACCGCATATCTGTGCTATAGTATCAAAGGCTGAAATGCTTATAAATCAAGCATTCTCAGACTATGAATCGTGAGTTCGAGACCTTCCTCACGTAAAACAAAACTAAAGGAGACTAAAAATGAACAAGAAAACTCTGTACCTCACCCATGCGGCTGTCATCGCCGCTCTTTATGTTGTGCTGACTTTCCTGGCCAATGCCTTGGGGCTGGCAAGTTATGCCATCCAGCTTCGATTTTCAGAAGCGCTCACCATTTTGCCTTTTTTCACACCGGCCGCCATACCTGGACTTTTTGCCGGCTGCCTGCTTTCCAATATTTTTATTGGCGCTGCGTTTCCGGATATACTCTTTGGTTCTCTGGCTACGCTGGCCGGCGCTGTATTTACATGGAAACTGCGGGCTCATAAATGGCTGGCGCCTCTTCCACCCATTATTGCAAATGCCATAATAATTCCCCCCGTACTTTTATTTGCCTACCAACTGGGCCCCCTGTGGTTTAATTTTCTTACCGTGACCATTGGTGAGATTCTATCCTGTGGTGTTTTAGGTATGTTATTGCTGTTCACCCTGCAAAAATATGCCAAAGTATTGTTCTCACCTGAATTAAGAAATTGACACAATGGGAGGGGGAGAAATTTACACGCTATCTTATTTTTCCTGCCCCTCCCAGGATTCCATCCAATTCTTTTTTCTGTTCTTTATATAATTTCCGCACATAGTTTACTATTGGATAATACATGGGAATCGTCAGGAAGACAACCCATCCTGGATGCCACAAACTGCCGAAAAATCCTAAACATAGATAAATAAACGTCACAAGCACAGGATACGCAAATTGTCTGGCATCCCTCTTTTCCAAAGCCAGCATGGTGGTTTGCCAAATGGGTGCTATCAAAAAAAGAAGCCACGCCGGATGCCATAAATTCCAGACAGCGCCCAAAATGATAAACGCAATGGCAACAACCATATACACTGGGAAATGGCGCAGAGAAGCAAAATTAAACTTTACTTTTTCCTCCTCTATTATGACCACCGGATCTGCTTCCATAACCTCCGCCCGGCTTTCTGCCACAGGGCAGCTGACACTATTTGCTCCATTCCCTGTTCCCAGCAATTCGTCCAGAGATATTTGATAAAGCTTTGATAAAGTTATCAGATTATCCATGTCCGGCGAAGCATCCGCCCTTTCCCACTTGCTTACCGCCTGTCGGCTGATGCCCAGTTTCTCCGCCAATGCTTCCTGTGATAAATTATTTTGCTTTCTCAGTTCCACAAGTCTGTTCGCAATTTCAATATTCATATTTTCTCCTATTCCAGTTCCTGCTTGCAGGAACTTATTCTGCTCTCTTCTCTTCAGCCCCCTTATCAGAGGGAGTCTTCAGCCTGGTCCTTTCCCATCGCTTCTATTATCACTATAACACTTTCTTCACGATTGGGCCAGCAATTTCCGGTTGAAAGCGTAAAAAAGACGCCGCAACCATTGGTTGCGGACGCCTTTTTTGCTGGATTACCGGCTTCTGTAGGTGATAAACTGATTCCCATTGGTTTCAAACCACTCTTTTGCTTCATTCATCCCCATCCTGTAGATGGTTCCCGTCTGGGGATTCATAATGCCCACACTTGTCTCATTAAAGCCCACCAGTATCACTCCCGTTTTGTCCTCCAAAAGCGCAAGTACCGGGATATCCCTGTTCACAAAATACAACACTGCATCCAGACTACAGCCCGTGAGATCCATAACAATGTCTTCTTCCAGGTTTTCCTGTAATATGTCTAACGCCCTTTTGCCTTCCTCCAAATCCTTTTGGGTGGCCCTGCTGATTCCTCGGAATCCCAGCAGTGTGTCAAGGCATACTGCCAGCGCTCCCTGTTCCTCTGTCACAGCTGCTTCTTTGATTGCCATAATCTGATTCCTGGGCATAC
Organism: uncultured Acetatifactor sp.; assembly: GCA_910586435.1. GTDB lineage: Bacteria > Bacillota > Clostridia > Lachnospirales > Lachnospiraceae > Acetatifactor. The sequence goes on from CAJUGT010000069.1 coordinate 3,215, forward strand.
GATTTCCCCGCAGCCAGACATACTCTCCGTTTTCGCTCACCACAACTCCGGCAGCCCCATAGGCAAGTTCTATGGCCGTGGCCGGCGAATGATAGATTCCCTGAACCCCTTCGGCGCCGTACACATAATACAATGCCTCCTGTCTTGTCCTGTCCGGCAGTATCAGCCTCCTTCCTCCCTCAAACACTACTTCTTTTGGAGTCAGAAGCTTTATACTTTTACTGTCTATATCCTTTCTTGTCTGAATCTGTACATACCTTTCATATTTGTCAATATCAGCTGCCACAATTACATTTCTTCCCGGCTCTTCCTCCACATTGTTCATAATGTGATCCTGGGTCTCTTCCTCATATTCCCCGGATTCCAGACGCCTCACGCGCCTCAGCGTAATCTGATTCTCTGCTGCCACACACTCTGTTACAAAGACGTCCTTCTGCCCATATTCCTTCAGCAATTCCCCTGACGCGTTCCGAATACATATCTTATACATGGGAAAAAACATTCCGCCCGTGCTTTCTTCTCTGATATCCTCTGTATAAGCCACACCATATATAATGTCTTCTCCCATGAATCCCAAAGGACGAATAGATTCTCCTGAAGAGACAGAGATGGTTTTCTGTACATCATTTCCCAGATTTCTGATATACAAAGCCGTATTGTGATAACTGTCCTTACCGTCCGCCCAGACAGCAATTCTGTTGTTCTCCGAAACCATCAGGCTGTCATCCCGGGAAATCTCCAATATTTGTGAGTAGGTCTTCTCTTTTAAATCCACACCATACATAACCCCATCCAGCACAAGATAGAGTTTCTGCTCACGATTCAGATACAAAAGCTGTTCCATCTGCGGGGCCAGAACGGCATATGTCTTGTCATAAGGAATATATACCAGTTCCTCAATGGTATTCTGCGTGGCATTAAAAGTATATACCTGAATCCCCACCTCTCCTTCATGTCTTCCTCTATTCATATATCCATATACGGCAAACTGAACATTACCGCCTTCATTCACATCCAGAATTTTGATTTTATGCCCTGGGTACAGGGTCCTGGCATCCGCATGTTCCCTGTCATAAAAGCTAAAAACAGACGCAAGGCTGTTGCTGGCCACATTATAACTATATAAACAGTTCGCCACTTGAAACACCACAATGTTTCCATCTTCACTTTCCAGCATGGGAATATCCATCCCTGTGATACCAAGTACCAATTTGTCATTTGCGCACATTCGTTCCGCATTGGGTATCTGTGTCATTGTCCGCTCATAGTCCAACAAGTACATTCTATCCACGGTATAGCGGAGTCTGTAAAACTCTTCCACCATATACCATGTATTTTCCTTTCCTTCCGTTGTGGACACAATATAATCCGCTCGAAAAGATGCCGTCTGTTCCGCTAGTTCCGTCAGGCGTATGGAATATGGCCCTACTTCCTTTACATCCAGATTCCCCCAGGTTATCTGACGAAAACTGCTGTGGATATTCACTTTATGAAACGAACTGTTATCCTCCAGTCTGGAATTTGTCTCCAAATAAATTGCCAGGTCTCTGGCGGCTTCTCTGTCAAATATTTTCTCATGAAAATCAATACAAAATCCCAGCTTCTCCCTTCCATGTACTATATCGCTCCATAGGATACGGGTATAATAGGAGACCCGCTCCTCCTCCGTCTCCAGCAATATAATCAGCGCATACTCTCTGTCTTTCTCTATCAAATCCTTTAGGATAATTTCTCCTCTGATTCGATCGCCGTCCACAGTCAGATCATTGATCTGCCTGTCCTCTATAAGCCTTTCGCCGTCTATGGTTCTAACTTCGATAAAAATCCCCTTCACATCCTGACCATAGGTGTCCACAACAAAACCAGTGTTCCTGTTTTCCCCCAAAACCGTGATGCTGTCTCTCTGAAAGGCAATATCCGTCCCAGTGGTAAGGCCGTGAAGCTGGTTATATTCCATTCCGTCCATTACCATTGTCACCAGCGGAAGACTTGCCGGGGCCATTTCCATTGTCAGATTATCATGATCCTTGTTCATCAGCTTACTTACAGTTACCAGTGTCAGCAAAAAGGTAGCCATAAATACGAAAAGTTTCATCAAACCTTTTCTCATAATAACTCCTTCAAGGTAGGATTCACATGTAAAAATTCCATCATTTCCCCCAGTGCCTCCGGCATAACGTTCCCTTTGGAACGTATGCCGGAAGCCTTTACCGCCCGGATCATAAGATTTTTCGGCGTATGCTCCATATCAATAAATTCTAATATCTGTGTATCATAACCTCTTTCTTCCAGCAATCCCGCCCGTATGGCATCCGTAATCAGAGCAGCCATACGCTCCCTGATTACCCCGTACTTCAACACTGACTGCAATTTGTCGCAGGCGATCTGACCATTCAGCTCATGCTGACAGCAGGGCACCGCCATAATAACCACGGCCCCCCATTTCACCGCCTTTTCCAATGCGTAATCAGTGGCCTTATCACAGGCATGGAGGGACACTACCATGTCCACCTGATCTACGCCCCCGAAACTGCTGATATCCCCCTGACAAAATTCAAGATTCTCATAGCCAAGCCTCTCTGCCAGCTCTCTGCACTGAGCGATTACCTCTGCCTTCAGATCAAGCCCGGTCACATGAATATCTCTTTGGCACAATTTATGCAGATAATAGTACATGGCAAATGTCAAATAAGACTTCCCGCAGCCAAAATCAACAATACGAATTGTCCTGTCCGCAGGAAGCTTATCAATAATATCTTCTATAAATTCCAGGTAACGGTTAATCTGTCGAAATTTGTCATACTTAGCCTTGACAATCCTTCCATCCGCCGTCTGAACCCCCAGTCCAATAAGGAAATCTACCGGTTTCCCCTCCTGAAGAATATATTGCCTGGAACGATTATGGGATAACTCAGCGCAATCCCGAACCGCTTCGCCATCCCCTTTTGCTCTCCGTTTGATTTTGACCGTCCCTTTTCTGCCCACAAGAACCGTCGCTTCCCCATGAGTATTCATCACCTGCGCCTGCCGGTAAAGTTTTTCCATTTGGCCGAACAGCCGCTCCAACATCTCTTCCTTTAAATGATTGGAATGAAATACCTGTGTTCCGCGATAAATCGTTTCCTGAAAATGGAGTACGCCCTTAAGCATTATGGGACGGACTTTAGTTTTAGTCCCCTGTGTACTATCTCGGGTATTGCTGAGCACTATCTGTATTAAATTTTCATCCAGCATCTGTCGAAAAAGTTCTCTTATCTCGTCCATGGTATCCCTGTATTTTCAATAATATATTTTTCCCCTGCTGCCTCCATGCCTACGCTTATATACTTCATTGCACAGCAAAATTACGATAATGTCCTCTCCTGGAGAATTCTTCTCCTCCTGGGCCAGGATTCCCAGAATTGTTTTTGCCAAAGCATGCATACTGTACTTATCAGGGTACTCATCATATATCATACTGCCTTCATAATCCGCTTTATCTAAAATTTCCGCAATTCTAATCTGGTACCGCTTCACATCATTGGGATACATTTGCTGCAAATATTCCATATCCTGAAGCAGTTTCGCTTCCTGTCCCGCTCCGTATCCGTCGGAATAAGTCATATAAAAAGGAAGGGGCCCATTCCAGCCCCTTACCACATCTTCCGGCAACGGCTGCAATAATTTAGAATGAAATTCCATACGCGCTCACTTTTCAGTTTTTCTACAACATATGCGTATTTCATCCGATTGTTACACTTTGCCGTGCCCATATTGCTTTGCCTGTGGGTCATTCCCTGCCGCAAATCATTTCAATACCTGAATCCTTGCCAATGCTCTCAGCAGAGCAGTTTCCGCCCTGGCAATATCCGTGTCAGCCCCTTTGTCCCGCAGGCGCTCTTCCGCCCGTTCCCTTGCCGCCTCCGCACGCTTTTCGTCGATTTCCTCCGGCCATTCCACGATTTCAGCAAGAATCGTCACACCTTCAGGCAGAATCTCCGCAAACCCCGAATGGAGCGCCGCTTCCTTCTGCGCCTCCGGCTCACTGATATTCAGGATACCGGGCTTTACGATAACCGTCATTGGAATATGCCCTGGCAGGACGCCTATCTCGCCCTCTGTGGTATTGAATTCCACCATATCCACCTGATTTTCATAAAAAACTCTGTCAGGAGTAATGATACGCAGAAGAAAACCATTTTTATCTGCCATACTTACACCTCCCAAGCTATCCTCACTTCTGGCACTTTGCCAGCACGTCGTCAATGCTGCCCGCATTCAGGAAATAGCTTTCCGGAATATCGTCATGTTTGCCTTCCAGAATCTCCTTAAAGCCACGGATGGTCTCATTTATCGGAACATATTTGCCTTCCATACCGGTAAACTGTCCTGCCACAAAGAATGGCTGCGACAAGAATCTCTGCACCTTACGCGCACGAGACACTACAAGCTTATCTTCTTCTGACAATTCATCCATACCCAAAATAGCAATGATATCCTGCAACTCCTTATAACGCTGCAAAATCTCCTGCACGCCCCTGGCCACCTGATAATGCTCCTCACCCACAATTCTGGGATCAAGAATACGGGATGTGGATTCCAGCGGATCCACTGCCGGATAAATTCCCAGCTCAACTATGGAACGTGACAAAACGGTGGTTGCGTCCAAATGCGCAAACGTAGTTGCGGGGGCAGGGTCTGTCAAGTCGTCCGCAGGAACGTAAACTGCCTGAACAGAAGTAATGGAACCATTCCTGGTGGATGTAATCCTCTCCTGAAGAGCGCCCATCTCAGTCTGCAATGTTGGCTGATACCCCACTGCGGAAGGCATACGACCCAGCAATGCGGATACCTCGCTTCCCGCCTGGGTGAAACGGAAAATGTTGTCAATGAACAACAGCACATCCTTCCCGCCCTTGTCACGGAAATATTCTGCCATGGTCAACCCTGTCAATCCCACTCGCATTCTTGCTCCGGGGGGCTCATTCATCTGTCCGAACACCATGGTGGTCTTGTCGATAACTCCCGACTCCGTCATCTCATGATAAAGGTCATTTCCCTCACGGGTACGCTCTCCCACACCGGTAAATACGGAATATCCACCATGCTCCGTAGCGATATTACGAATCAGCTCCTGAATCAAAACCGTTTTTCCCACGCCGGCACCGCCGAACAATCCGATTTTACCACCCTTCTGATAGGGACAGAGCAGATCAACCACTTTAATTCCTGTCTCCAGCAATTCCTTTTCCGTAGCCTGCTCCTCAAACTTAGGAGCAGCTCTGTGAATAGGTTCATATGAAACACCTTCAGGAGCCGGCTTGTTGTCAATAGGCTGACCCAAGACGTTAAAGATCCGCCCCAAAGTTTTCTCACCTACCGGAACGGAAATGGGCGCGCCGGTGGCAACCGCATCCATGCCTCTCACCAGACCGTCGGTACTCCCCATGGCAATACATCTGACAGTGTCATCACCCAGATGCTGGGATACCTCCGCTGTCAGTTCACCGCCGTCTCTGGTAGGAATGCGAATTGCTTCGTTAATCTCAGGCAGCTTACCCTCATCAAAACGGATATCCAGCACCGCACCGATGACCTGAGTAACCTTACCTCTGTTTTCTCCTGCCATTTCTACCTCTTTCCGCCCGCTTGCGCGGACAAATTCTAATTCATTGCATATTTTAAATCAAACTCTATGTCGTATACATATACTGCTATATCCTGCCATACACAAGGCCCATCCGAATTTAACCCAAAGCTTCCGCTCCAGCAATGATTTCCGTCAATTCCTGTGTAATAGAACCCTGACGTGCCCTGTTATATTTCAGGGTCAGATCGCTAATTATTTCCTCCGCATTGCTGGTCGCGCTGTCCATGGCCTGCATACGGGCACCGTTTTCGCTGGCTATGGACTCCCTCAAAGCGCCATAAATCAGGCTGGTAACATACTTTGGTATCAGCATATCCAGCGCTTCCGTGTCTTCCGGTTCAAAATTCATCACCGCAACCGCCTCTTTCGTCCCCGTGCTTCCTTCGGACGCAGCATCTTCCTCTCCTCCCGTTTCCACAGGAAGAAGACGCAGCAGTGTGGGAACATGGCTTACCGTGTTCTTAAATGCGGTATATGCCAAATAAATCTCACCGATTTCGCCATCCGCAAAAGCCTTCAGAAGCTTTGACGACAATGCCATTGCATCTGCGTAAACCGGGCTCTCCACAATGTCGTCATTGCATTCCTTCACTTCGTATCCACTGCGTGTAAATGCCTCTCTGCCCTTATTGCCAAGGCAGTAGACTTGCAGCTCCTCCTTCTTCCATTCAGGATGCCTTGTCACCAATTTGATGACATTGGAATTATAGCCGCCTGCCAGTCCCCGGTTGGAAGTAATGACAATGACAGCTTTTTTTCCGGCCCCCTTCAGATTTCCAGAGCCTGCGGAATCCCCCGAACTGTCAGCGGCAAGATATTTATGCTCCACATGCCCTACACGCTTCAATATACTGTTCACTGTATCATACATACAGGTGAAATAGTCCTTGGATCGTTCCGCGCTTGCCCTGGCACGCTGCAATTTTACGGTGGATACCAGCTTCATGGCCTTTGTGATCTGCTGCGTACCCTGGATACTGCTCTTACGGCGCTTTATATCACGCATTGATGCCATATTCTATCCCTCTTGACTATTCAATACCCTTACAGGGCTGAAAAGTTACTCTCTTTCTACTTAAACTGCTTCTTAAATTCCGCAATTGCCTTCTGAAGCACCTCATCCGTAGCATCGGAAATCACCTTTTCAGTGGCAATGTTGCCGGGCACTTCGGGATATTTCGTATCCAGGAATTCAAAGAATTCCTTTTCAAATCGGGTAATCTTATCCACCGGCACATCCAGCAGATATTTGCGTGTCACCGCATAGATAATGATAACCTGATACTGTACCGGCATGGGTGCGTACTGGGGCTGCTTAAGTACTTCCTTAATACGTTCGCCCTGTGCCAATTTCTCTTTGGTATCGTCATCCAGCTCGGAACCAAACTGCGCAAAACTTGCCAGTTCCCTATACTGCGCCAATTCCGTTCTTATGGGTGCCGCAATCTTTTTCATTGCTTTAATCTGCGCCGCGCCTCCCACTCGGGATACGGAAAGTCCCGCATTAATAGCCGGCCGGAATCCGGAGTTAAACATTTCCGTCTCCAGATAAATCTGTCCGTCCGTAATAGAAATGACATTGGTGGGAATATACGCGGATACATCTCCCGCCTGTGTCTCTATAATGGGAAGCGCTGTCAATGAGCCTCCGCCATATTCTTCACTCATTCTGGCCGCACGCTCCAAAAGCCTTGAATGCAGATAGAATACATCACCAGGATATGCTTCACGGCCAGGGGGACGACGAAGCAGCAGGGAGAGTGTACGGTATGCGGTGGCATGTTTGCTTAAGTCATCATACACCACAAGCACGTCTTCACCATTCTCCATCCACTCTTCTCCAATGGCACACCCCGAATAAGGAGCAATATACTGCAATGGCGCAAGGTCACTTGCAGTTGACACCACCACCGTCGTATATGCCATTGCGCCATATTCTTCCAGTGTTTTGACAATATTGGCAATGGTAGAAGCTTTCTGCCCAATGGCAACGTAAATACACTTTACGTTCTGCCCTTTCTGATTTATTATCGTATCAATCGCAATGGCTGTCTTTCCTGTCTGACGATCGCCGATAATCAACTCTCTCTGCCCTCTTCCAATAGGAATCATGGCATCGATTGCCTTGATACCTGTCTGAAGAGGTGTATCCACACTTTTTCTTGTGATAACGCCGCTTGCCACACGCTCAATTTTGCGGTACTTTGTGGTCTGAACCGGCCCTTTGCCGTCAATTGGCTGCCCCAGGGAATTGACAACACGCCCCAGCAGGGCATCCCCTACCGGCACTTCCACAACACGCCCCGTGGTCTTGACCGTATCGCCTTCGTTGATATTCCTGGCACTTCCCAGCAACACCACGCCCACATTATCTTCTTCCAGATTCAGTACCATGCCGTACACTTCACCGGGAAATTCCAGCAGCTCACCCTGCATGGCATTCTCCAGGCCGTGTACACGGGCAATGCCGTCCGCCACCTGTATTACAGTACCCACATCGGATACATCCAGAGTGGACGCATATCTCTTAATCTGATCCTTGATAACTGAACTTATTTCTTCCGGTCTCAAATTCATGGATCTGTCGCACCTTTCTTCCAGCCGGTTATCCCAGCTGAATTTGTAATAATTGTTTCGTCAATTTATTCAACTTCGTGCGGATACTGCTGTCCACCACTCTGTCGTCAATACGAATGATCATCCCGCCGATGATCGAGGAATCCACATCATAATGCAGTTCCACCTGCTTAAATCCGCTGGTCTGTAACAGCTTTGCTTCCAGTGCCTTTTTTTGTCCCTCATCAAGTTCCACCGCACTTGTTACATAAGCCACTCCTATTTTGTGCCACTCCTTTACCCTGTCGGTAAAATATGTGAAAATGTCCGGCAAATCCTTATACCGTTCCTTGGACACCACCACTTTCAAAAGTCCGGCCAGTTCATCGCTGGCTCTCCCCTGAAAGACCTCCTCCATGACACGCAGTTTATCCTGCTTTGGAATCCCCGGATGCTTCATCAATTCATCAAACTGAGGATTCTGTTCCAAAACCCGGATGACACAACGGATTTCCTCCATAATCTCCAAAGCCTTGTCCTCACCTGATTCCATGGCTACCTCATACAAGGCTTCCCCATATGTCTTGGACACTAATTTAGCCATGTCTTATCACCCATTTCCTTTAAGGTCTCATCAATCAGCTGATTCTGCACTGTGGTGTCAATGGATACCGCCACCACCTTGCTGGCCATAAGGGACGCAACGGAAATAATTTCTCTCTTTACATCATCTGACAACTTCTGCCTCTCAAGCTCCGCTTCCGTGCGGGCCCTTTCCAGAATATGGGCCGCTTCTTCCTTGGCCTGCGCAATAATCTGATTTTCATTGTGCAAGGCTTTCTTGCGGGCTTCACTTAAGATGCTTTCCGCTTCCTTGTCAATATTCTTCAGCTTTGCCTCATACTCTTCCTTCAGCTTTTGGGCATTTTCCATATCCTGCTTTGCCGTGTCCAGCTCATCCCGGATTTTCTCCTTACGGCTGTTCAGCATTTTCCTCACAGGATTGAACAGAAAATAGCTCATAATCAAAAACAGGAAAAAGATAGCGATAATCATCAGAACAGCATCGGCCACCAGCTGCCAGTCCAGGTCAAACAATCTTGACATGGACTCGCCCCCTGCTAAAAGTATCATTCTATGCCTCCTTTCTGCCTCCTATAAGCTTCATATCCGCTTAAGGAAGAAGAGGTTTTACGAATAATAACAGAATCGCTACCAACAAACCATACAGACCGGTGGTCTCGGCCACTGCCTGTCCAAGGAGCATGGTTGACATAACTTTAGACTGCGCGCCGGGATTGCGTCCCACAGCAGCTGCCGCGTGTCCTGCCGCAATACCCTGCCCAACACCAGGCCCGATACCGGCGATAACTGCCAGACCTGCACCAATTGCGGAACAACCTAAGATAAAGTTTTCATTGAAATCCATTCTTTTTTCCTCCTGAAATATATAAATAATTAATGGAACCTTTTTGACACACTGCCCTTCCCGACAGCATCATCTCTGTGACAGCACACTCAACGCCTGGTGCCATCGCCAATCTCGTTTGAAATGTATGTCATGGTCAGCATACAGAATACATATGTCTGAATTGCTCCTGAGAACAAGTCAAAATACACATGAAGCACCGCAGGCCATGCTGTGGCAATCCATCCAAGCAGCCCATAAATTAACGCCATCATCGCCGTCCCCGACAATACGTTCGCAAACAGACGCAGCGACAGAGACACCGGCACGGCGCACATACTGACCACATTGATAGGAAGCCATATGGGCAGCCAGGGCGGCAGCGGAGAGCACAAGTCCTTCCAGATCGTCACCGGCTTCTGATACTTCCACTTATTATAGTGGATCAAAGTAAAAGTCAAAAGCGCCAGCGGCAAAGTTACGCCGTAATCCGCCGTGGGCGGCCGCAGGCCAAGCAGTCCGGATATATTGCTGCACAGAATGAATACAAATATCGTCCCGATATAATTAGAATATCTGGCCGCAGCCTGACCCATGGAACCGCTGACCATATTATCCAGCATCTCCACAACCAATTCCAGCACATTCTGAAAACCACCGGGCACTTCCGACGCTTTCGCCATACACCGATTGGCGGCAACGGCCAGGGCCACCAACAGCAGCATAACAATCAGCACACATATATGTGATGTTGTGATCCATACTTGATGGCCAAAAAAGGAATATTGAAATACTCCATGAATCATAAAGTCGACTTCAGACCCACCAGACAGCAAAATGCCATGTTCCATACTATTCACCTCCTCCTTCTGATATTTTGACAGCTGTTTTGGCGTTTGTGAGACTCTAAGGCATAGCGCCCGCTCACTCCCCGGATGGAATATCACTTTCCTCCCGGACAACAGACTCTTCCGGCAAAGCTTCCGGAACCGGGTCCGTCTCCTGAAACAGCTTATTGCATAATTTATGAGTAATCGGCTGAAGATATGCCGTTACTTTCAGACTCATATAACCAATAAAAAAAACGATGGGGCTCATCACTTCCGTCAACGCAACAATTACCAGCGCCACCGCAAATATCACATACCGGAAAATATAGCCCTTTGTGACCAGCTTAGGCGCATCCGCCCCACACATAAGCGCTCTGTCCAACGTCCTGTACATATGAATACAGGCGGCAAAGGCAAATGCCACTCCAAACCAGAGACTGGCCGTGTAGAATCCCCATTCCCCGGCAAACAGCAAAATCACCGCCTGGCATACCATACCGAAGAACAGCATTCCGGCCTGCATCTCCAGAAGTGTCCTATTCATCTTTTTCAGCATCCCTGTTATTTTCACAAGAACCACCTTTTATACAATTGATTTTATCCTGCTTTTTCACCTGTTCCCCGGAACCACCTGTTTCCGGCGTATCACAGATCCGTTTGGCCATATGATATATATTCTGTCCCCCCGCCACGGCTCCGACCACAAATAAGACGACGGTGAACCACGAAGTTCCCAGTTTACCGTCAAGCCATATTCCTATCGCCGACATCATACCTATCGGCACTATCATATTCAAGCCAAACTGCATCACCATCGCAAATGATTGGAAAACAGTCCTGCTGTCATCCTGTCCCTGCTTCATATATGCTCCTGTCCCCACCCTCCTGTCATCCTGTTCCATTATACCCACTTTTTTGAAAATTGTCCATAGAGAGTTAAAAATTCCTTTAAAACCCCATGGGCAAGTGTTACTGCTCAGACCCGACAGCGCCGACTTGTGACTTTGTTCTATGGCAGCGCAAGGGGACGGCGGCAAAGGGGACGGCGGCCGGGGCATGGGGGGTTACGTTCGGCTCGGGCAACGCCTCCGATGAACTAAGCGTCAACTGCGGCTAGGACACATAAGTACTGTGTCCAAGCCTCCGTAGACGCTGGATTTCATCTCCGGTCTAAGGACGCCCTCTGGTGCTGTCACGTAACCCCCCATGCCCCGGCCGCCTGTTTTTCCAAAAGTCTTACAATAGATGGGCCTGATTTCCGGAAAGCTTTGCAATAAGATGCGCCTGACTTCCGAAAATTTTGCAACAGATGTGCCTGGTTTCCGAAAGTTCTACAACAGATGTATCCGGTTTGCCACGATTTTAATATCTCATTGGATATCCCAACAGGTCTATCATTTGCTTAATCATCTGATATGTATTTTGCCTGGGCCGAGCAGAGCTTCCCCCGCCCCGGCCGCCGTCCCTTTCGCCACAGTTCCTTGCCGCACACCATTGTGTTTGTCAGCCTTTTTATTGAGGCGCTCTTCATAACTGGATTAAGTCCAGGGCAATTGACAAAATCACTTGCCGGTGCTATATTAGCTATATTATAGGAAGATTTGCAGTATCGGTTTGGCCGGGCAGCTCCATGCTCCTGGCCGCGGATTGGAGGCCCCCATGTAATCATTATTCTACAAACAGGCAATATACTAATTTCGGGCGTCGAAAAGCAGACAGCGGCGGCCGTTGTTTTTGTATGCCTGTGAGGGAATAGCTTTTTTGAACATTTGATTATAAATTGGAAAGGATAATGATTATCATGGAAAAAATATATAAGTACCCTCGTACACGCCATCTGGAAGGCTCCAGAAAACAGTTTGGCGACGAGGATCTGAAAAATGCTCCCTTTTGTGAGATTGCAGGGAAATACCTGGTTTTGGAAGAAAAGGTGGATGGCGCCAATTGTGGCGTCAGTTTTGGAGAAGATGGAAAAATGTACCTGCAAAGTCGGGGACATTTTCTCGACGGCGGTTATGGAGAACGACAATTTGACTTATTCAAGCTCTGGGCAGGCTGCTTTGAAGAAAATCTCCGCCAGCTCCTTGGAAACAGATATGTGATGTATGGAGAATGGCTGTATGCGAAACATACAGTATTTTACGACTCTCTGCCACATTACTTTATGGAATTTGATATATTTGACAAAGAAACGAAACGATTCTGTTCCACCAAACGGCGAAAGGAACTTTTATATAAGTATCCTTTTATTCACTCTGTTCGTGTCATGGAAGAAGGATATTATCAGAGTTCGGATGAAATCTCCTGTCTCATAGGCCGGAGTCTCTTTGTCTCCCAGGGGGCGGAACAAAATTTTCTAATCCAGTGTCAAAAAGGCGGCGTAAATTCTGAACGTGCTGCCCGGCAGACAGATCTGTCCGGTATCATGGAAGGCATTTATATCAAGGTAGAAGAGGGCGATTATGTCATAGACCGTTTGAAATATGTCCGTGCCTCCTTTCTGAACACCATTCTTGATTCAGAAAGTCATTGGGCAAGCCGCCCCATTGTCGCCAACCGCCTGGCAGAGGGTGTGGATCTCTTTGCTTTTCCGGAAGGGGGGTGTCTAAATTGACCTCTTCTGTTTCCATACTATCGGAAATCATTGCCGACGGCTTTTCGCTGCCTTGGCTTGCAGAGCGATGCCCAGAACTTCTGACACTGAAAAATGTCCCCCAAAATCCCGATTACCATGCCGAAGGAGACGTCTTCCGCCATACCGAAATGGTATGCGACGCCTTATGCCGGACACATCCATGGGAGGAACTGGCAAAAGAAGAACAGGCGCTTATGTTTCTGGCAGCCGCGTTCCACGACATTGGGAAACCCTCCTGTACCAGATTGGAAGAAGGAAACTGGATTTCCCCAAGGCACACTATTCTTGGCGAAAAAATTTTCCGTCAAATGGTCTATCGAGAAGGGGAACGGTTCGGGCTGACCTTTGCCCAGCGGGAACTTGCGGCAAAGCTCATCCGCTATCACGGCCTTCCCGTATGGTTCTGGACAAAACAGCGTCCCGAGGCGGAGCTGTTCAAGGCCGCCGAAAGCATTCCGTTAAAACTTCTCTATTTGCTGTCAAAAGCGGACGTTCTCGGACGAATGGAACGCATTCCCGGGCAACTGGCGGAGCAGGTAGAATTATTTGGGGAGTATGCCAGGGAATTGGGGCTTTGGGAACATCCTTACCATTTTGCCAATCCCTATACCAGATTTCAGTTCTTCCAAAAGGAAAATTTATGTCAGGATGCCCTGTTATATGATGACACTTCATTTGATGTGATAGTAATGTCCGGCCTCCCTTTATCAGGCAAGGATACCTGGATTGCCCAAAATATCAATGCGTCTGCTTCCCCCATGGACGTGATTTCTCTGGATTCTCTGCGTGAGAAAATGGGCATCTCACCCGCAAAGGATTCCGGCCCTGTGGTCCGGGCCGCCACAGAACTTGCCAGGGAATCTCTGAGAAGAAAACGTCCCTTTATCTGGAACGCCACCAATCTTCTCTATGAAACAAGGCAGAAGCTGGTGCGTCTTTTCGCGGATTACGGCGCCCGGGTACATATCATGTACCTGGAAGTCCCTTACAGGGAATTGCTTCGCCGCAACCAAATCCGTTCACGCCATATTCCGGAAACGGTTTTGGAAAATATGATAAGGAAACTGGAAATTCCTGCTCCCTGGGAAGCCTACAAAGTAACTGTCCCATCCTGCGTCGTCTCACCTCCAAAGATGCCCTATGATGAAAAGTAAGAATTCTATTACCATTATTCAGAATGAAAAGCAGTTTTGGTATAAAGATATCCGGCTCATTTGAGCCGGATGCTGTTCTCTTTTATCTCAATTTTCCCCTCTTTCAGCAACCGTCCCACCGCGCGCTTAAATTCATTCTTACTCATACCTGTCCTGCGCCGAATCAGCTCCGGAGATGCCTTGTCATTAAAAGGAAGAATCCCATTACAATCGTCAAGGATGGAAAGCAGTTCCTGCGCGTCATGATCCATCTGAAGATACGCCTTTTCCCGAATGCTCAATGTAAGCCTGCCATCCTCCCGAACCTGGACCACCCGGGCGGATATATCCTCCCCCAGTTCCACTTTTCCATATAATTCTTTTTGAGGTATCAATGCAGAATATTGATTGTCCACAGCCACAAAGGCGCCAAAATTATCGCTCATCTCATAAACACGCCCCGTCACCCTGTCATCCTGCTTATAAGGACTGTCCGTTTTCAGATTCTCATACACATTCATAGTGGCACAAAGCCTGTCGCTTTTGTCAATATACAGCGACACCAGCACCTTATGCCCCTGTTCCACTTTCCCCCTCTGTTCTCGAAAGGGCAAAAGCAGATCCTTTTCCAGTCCCCAGTCCAGAAATGCTCCGTATTTCCCCAGCTGCGCCACAGTCAGTTCCGCCACTTCCCCCATCATAAGCTTTGGTTCTCTTGTGGTGGCAATAAGTCTGTCACTGGAATCACGATAAATAAATACCTCCAACTCATCACCGATTTCACTGCCCTCCGGCACCTGTTTCACCGGAAGCAGCACTTTCTCCCCGGCACTCTCCGAAGGAACCGCCAAATACACACCAAAATCTACTTTTTTTACAATCACAAGAGCCTGCTTTTCTCCCAGACAAATCATTTTCTTCTCCTCCCAATTTAGTTCCGCAACTTGCCTCCCAGTTTTTCAGTGCGCTTTCGCACACTTTTCCCATATTCCCCTTTCCACTGGCCTTTCTATTTTCCGGTCACTTCCACCACCGCATATGGCTTCGCTTCCTCATCCCGCAGGGCAATGGTGTATACATTATCCCTCCCCGATATATAAGGTATCAGAACATTGTCCAGAAATGCCTGCTTTTTATATTCCGCCCTTACTTGTCCCACCACCAGATTCTCCGGCAGATAGTCCATGGCGATATGAATAAACTGCTGATTATTGACATGGTGGTTAGTGTCCAGATGATGTTTGCGCACCAAAACAGGTTCCCCCTCCGTGCCGTCAGGGGGAAGAGCAATCTTGCGAGGCGCATAATCCATTTCAAGCTTTTCCCCAAGCTCATAGCCCTCCATCATAGCCTGCGTCACCGAAGCCGGTTTGCCCGTATCAGTATCCAGAAGACTCCATAGAGAATTGGCTACGGCCAGAGTTCCCCCTTCCTTATCCATAAGGGCAAAGTTCCGATACCCCAAAAAGCCCTTTACTTCATAAGGCTGTGTACCGATAATCACATTCTCTCCCAAGGCCGGATACCTGTTTACCACAATCTGCCAGGAGGACAATACCCACACCAGATGTTCTTTTTTTAAATATTCCACCCCAAGATTCAAATCTTCTGAATGAAAAGTGGAACAGTCTTGAAAATAGTTGATAAGGGAAGCCATCGTAAGCTTCCCCTCACTGTCAGTCTCACTGTATCTGATTCTGCTCTCAAACGTATACATAGCATATTCCTTTCCATTTCCAACACATGCTGTCTTGCTGTTGTATTTCCTCAATGGATCACATAAACAATTGCGCCGCAATCGTGGCTGTCCAGATAACACAATAGACCAACATGCCTGCGTTTAATATCACCGTGCGAAACCTTTTTCCCTTAGGAATAACAAAGGTTCCCCGGCTTAAGGTAAATTTCTTCTTGGCCATGAACACTATGAACAAAATAGTTCCCGAAATCATAATTCCGATTATGAATACAGCGTAGCACAGATAAATAATCCACCCTGCCAGATTATCCATGAAGTAGCTCTTCATAACCTCCATATCCATGCCTTCCGATGCCAGCCCCAGATATTCATCTATGTCAATCATTCTCATAAGCAGGCTGCTGACAACACCTCCCAAAAAGTTAATGAGCATATGAAGCCCTATGGTAATTTTCAGATTGCCGGTTTTCGCATACAGAAATGCCAGGAACATTCCCAGCACAAACGCATACACAAACTGATTCAGATTTCCATGAAATAACCCGAACATAAGCCCGGACACCATTACCGCAGCACCCTGTCCGTAATGTATTGTTCTATCCACAATGATTTTTCGGAATATCAATTCCTCCATAATGGGAGCACAGATGACCATAATAAAAAATATCATCCACAGATCCAGCCCTTCTGTCAGATTCAGCAGCTCATTCTGCACCATTCCCCCTTTCAGCGCGCCGATAATCGTTGTCAGAATATTGCCCAAAACATTAAACACATACACTAACGACAGACACATAATCGCCGCCACGATAATACTTCCCGTTTTCATGGTATGACGTTCCGGGAGCTTTGCGGGAATGCGCCTCATCAAAAGAATCAGCACAGGCATTCCGATCAGGTACATGGGAAGGGTCGATATCAGAAGCGCAATATTGTCATTCAACAGCCACCTTGGCCGAAACATTCTCACAAGCATCACGGGCACCAGCTGCACTGCGTAAATCACCACAGTTCCCAACACAAACATCCAGCCAATCCGAGAAAAATGTTTTCTTGCCTTCTTTAGCCCTTGAGCCTCGTCTTGTTCTCCCATCGTAATAGATTCTCTTATATCCTCCATCTTTCAGTCCTCATTTCGTAATTTGTATAATATAGTTTACCATACCTTTTGTGATTTGTATAGCATTACCCTTGTCCATGTCATAAAATGAATGGATTTTGTGGGGGCAGAAGGGACATGCACTCCGGGATGTGAAGGGATGGCAGCAGAAGGGGACGGGGCAGAAGGGGACGGGGCAGAAGGGGACGGGGCAGAAGGGG